>JAQSDT010000762.1 GCA_029946075.1 bacterium
TCGACCAAGACCTGTCGCTGGTCTTCTACGACTTGACCACCATCAGCGCGGTGGGCCTCAGTGAGCAAAAGGACGACGTGCGCCGGTACGGCATGTCCAAGGAAGGCTTGATCGCGCGCCAGTTCATGCTGGGCGTGGTGCAGACCGCCGAGGGCCTGCCGATCTACCACGAGGTATTCGACGGCAACCAGGCCGAGTCGCCGACCTTGCTGCCCACGCTCAAGAAGGTGCTGGCGCGCTTTGCCCGCGATGTCGACCGCGACATCGGCATCACCGTGTCGGTCGGCCTGTCCTGCAACAAGTTCCTCGCCAAGATCGCCTCCGATCTCGACAAGCCGCGCGGCTTTGCCGCCCTCGATCAGGACGAGGCGCGCGAGATGATGGCGGACAAGCCCGTCGGCTTCATCTACGGCGTCGGGCCTGCGACACAAGAGAAGCTGCTGCAGCGGGGTTTTCGCACCATCGCCGACCTGCAGCGCGCCGACGAGGTCGAACTGATGAAGCAGTTTGCGACCGAGGGCCGGCGGCTGTGGCGGCTGGCGCGCGGCATCGACGATCGCAGCGTGGTGCCTGACCGGGGCGCCAAGACGATTTCGGCCGAGACCACGTTCGAGAAGGACATTCGCGACTTCGCCACGCTGGAACGCCTGTTGTGGCGGCTGTCGGAGAAGGTCTCGTCGCGGCTGAAGAACGGCAGTGTCGCAGGCCTCACGATCACGCTGAAGCTGAAGACCGCGGATTTCCGCCAGCGCACCCGCTCGCAGTCGATCCACGCGCCGACCCAGCTGGCGACCAAGATCTTTGCGGTGTCGCGCGAGATGCTGGCAAGGGAAATCGACGGCACGGCGTTTCGCCTGATGGGCACCGGCGTCAGCGCGCTGCGCGAGGGCTCGCAGGCCGACGATACCGACATGCTCGACCGCCGCTCGGCGCATGCCGAACGCGCGATGGACGATCTGCGCAAGAAGTTCGGCAATGCCGCCGTGATCCGGGGCATTGCCTACAAGGGTCCGGCGAAGGAAGACGACGACGAGGAAGAATAGCTACTCTCTCCCCGTCATTGCGAGAAGCGAAGCGACGAAGCAATCCATAGCTCATCGCGACCGATAGATGGATTGCTTCGCTTCGCTCGCAATGACTGAAAAACGCTAAACGACCGCCGTGGCCTCGATCTCGATCAGCCACTCCGGCGCGGCCAGCGCGGATACACCGACCAGCGTGCTGGCCGGCGGCTCCATGCCTTCGAAGAACACCGAGCGCGCCTTGCCGATGATGGGACGCAGCTCCGGCTTGTAGCCGACGACGAAGGTGGTGATTTTCACGATGTCGGAATAGCCGGCGCCGGCCGCCTTCAGCGCCAGGCCGATATTGTGCATCACCTGCGTCGTCTGCGCGGCAAGATCGCCCTCGCCGACCACCCGCCCCTCATCGTCGGTGGAAACTTGCCCCGCGATATAGATCGTGCGCGTGCCCGAGGCCACGACGACGTGGGAGTAAGCCGGATTGTGGTGAAGTCCGCTTGGCCTCAGATGTTCGAGCTTGCCCATGTCTGTGTCTCCCTGAGTTTTGTTCTGATGACTGCCAATCTCTCCTGCCGTCATTCCGGGATGGTCCGAAGGACCAGACCCGGAATCTCGGGATCCCGGGTTCGCGCTAATGCGCGCCCCGGGATGACCGGCTTTCGCCGCTCACTTGCAGGGCTTGGAATCCCTCGCGTCGAATTTTCCCATCGCGCCCGAGATCACGAAATCGTTGTAGTCGAGCACCAGCGCGCGGGAGACGCCATTTTCGAACAGCTCGAACGACATCGCGTAAACCGGCGTCTGCTCGCCGTCCCTGGCCTTGGCATCGCGGTCGTAATAGCTGACGGTGACCGGCCAGCGCGTCAGCGTCTTCATCTGGTCGTTGGCGGTCGCGGGATCGGGCGCGGCGATGCTGCGCGTACCCGGAATCGGCTGCCCGATGACGGACAACGTGTTATAGACCTTCTCGCCGTTGTCAGAGCCGTCATAGACCATCAGTTCCAGCACCGACTTGCCGTCGCGCGCGGCGGCGATGATGTGCTGGATCTGCTCGGTCGGGAACACGACCTTGCCTTCGAGGTTGAACGTCTTCGCCACCGGCTGCTTCAGCTTGACGGTGATGTGCTCGCCGACGCGCTCCGCCGAGCCGTCAACCGGCGCAGCATCGGTGTCGTTCATCCGCGTGGCGATCTTGAAGCGGTAGCTCTTGCCCTCGGCATCCTCCCAGGAGGTCGAGCGCAAATCGCTGAGCGTCAGCTTGCCCTCGCCGCTGTCGAGTTCCGAGACCTGCCGGAACTGCGAGGTATAGCCTTCGCAGGCATTGCCGGAAAAATCATAGACGATACGCCCGCGCGCGCCGTTGATGGCGCTGGAGCCGCGCGACTTGACGAGGCTCAGTTCGTACAGCGCCTGATGCGCCAGAAACGGCCCGCTGGCGCCCGCCAGCGCCGGTCCGCTTGCAAAACCGGACCCAAGAGTTGCAGCAAGAGTTGCAGCCACCGAGAGCACCAAAGCGCGGACCGGAAGCGGAAACGAGCTGGCCATATTCTGATTTTTCCCAAATGGAGATTCGTCACATTAGAGACGGCGCTATTGCGTCGCAACTAGGGCGACGCCACAAAAACGCGAGAGTTTGCCGTGTTATCGGGCAGTTTCCTGCAGGTTTCACGGGATTGCCGTCGCTTGCAACTGTCAGCCCGATGCGCGAAACAATGCGGCCCCGGTCAGGCGACCGGCAACAGTGAAATCCAGGCAGGGACGGAAACCATGGCGGGTACGGTCGAACAGAAGCTGGCGGCTCAGGGAATTACTCTCAACGAGCCGCGCACGCCGATGGCAAACTATGTCGGCTTCGTCCGCACCGGCAATTTGCTGTTCGTCTCGGGCCAGGTCTGCGCCAACGCCGAAGGCAAGCTGATCGCCACCGGCAAGCTCGGCGCCGGCGTCACCATCGAACAGGGCTATCACGCCGCGCAGGGCTGCGGCGTCAATCTGCTGGCGCAGGTCAAGGCCGCGCTCGGCGACCTCGACAAGGTCGTACGCGTGGTCCGATTAGGCGGCTTCATCAATTCGACGCCGGATTTCCTCGACGGACCCAAGGTACTCAACGGCGCCTCCGACCTGATGGTCACGGCGTTCGGCGACAAGGGCCGTCACGCCCGCACCACCGTCGGCGTCGCCTCCCTGCCCTCGGATGCCGCGGTCGAAGTCGACGCCATCTTCGAAGTGGCCTGAGCGGAGCGACGACGATGCGTGCCCCGGACTGGCTGACGGCGCGCCCGATCGCCCATCGCGGGCTGCATGATATCAAGAGCGGCATCGTCGAGAACATGCCGGCGGCGGCGCAGGCCGCCATCGACGGCAATTTCGCCATCGAATGCGACATCCAGCTGTCGTCCGACGGCGAAGCCATGGTGCATCACGACAATGCGCTCGGCCGTCTCACCGAGGGCGCCGGCGCGCTGCTCGACAAAACCGCGGCCGAGCTTCAGGCCGTCACGTTCAAGAACACGCCGGAACGGATGATGACGCTGGGCGATCTCTGCGCCCTCGTCGCGGGCCGGGTGCCGCTGGTGATCGAGGTTAAAAGCCATTTCGACGGCGATCGCCGGCTGGTGAAACGGATGGCCGATGTGCTCGCGGCCTATTCCGGCCCCGCCGTCGGCATGTCATTCGATCCGGATCAGGTGCTGGCGCTGCGCGAGCTGATCCCGGGCCGGGCCCGCGGCATCGTCGCCGAGCGCGAATACTCGGCCGAGGACTGGCCGGAAGCCTCGCCCGAGCAGCGCCGCGGTATGACGCACCTTCGTCATGCTTTCCGCACCCGGCCGCATTTCGTTGCCTATTGGGTCAACGAGCTGCCGGCCGCCGCCCCCTGGATCGCCCGCAACATCTTCGGCCTGCCGCTGCTGACCTGGACGGTGCGCACGCCGGACCAGCGCGCACGGGCCGGCCAATACGCCGACCAGATGATTTTCGAGGGGTTCGTGCCGGGAACCTGACCGGCGCAGCGCCACCTTGAACTCGCTGGCCCAATGCACGATCTTTGCAAGGCGTTGGTCACCATGCGCGATGGCTGATCGCATGATGGGACCGAATTCTCCTAGATGGCGTTATCCGAAATCACCCTCGAAGCCGTCCCCGCCGTCAGCGATATCAAGGCTGAGGAATGGGACGCCTGCGCCAATCCGGCGACCGATCCGGACAGCCTCGACAACCTCGACACGCTGGCCTCACCCGGCGCCGCAGGCGATTCGTGCACGAATTCAAAGCCTGTCTATAACCCTTTCGTTTCCCATGCTTTTTTCGCGGCCGCCGAGGCCTCCGGCTCGGCCTGCGCCCGGACCGGCTGGGGTCCACGGCATCTCCTGGCACGGCTGGATGGCCGGATCGCCGGCATCGTACCCTGCTATCTGAAATCGCATTCGCAGGGCGAATACGTCTTCGACCGCGGCTGGGCTGACGCCTATGAGCGCGCCGGCGGCCGCTATTACCCGAAGCTGCAGGCCTCGGTGCCCTTCACCCCCGCCACCGGGCCAAGGCTGCTGATCCGGGGCGACGTCGACCGCGATCGCATCGGAACCGCACTGGCTGACGGCCTCAAGGCGCTCTGCAACGCCACCAACGCTTCCTCGGTCCATGTCACCTTCGCCCGCGAGGCGGAGGCAAGGTTCCTCGGCGAGCACGGCTTCCTGCAGCGGAACGACCAGCAGTTCCACTGGCACAATGAAGGCTACGGCAGCTTTGACGATTTCCTGACCTCGCTCAATTCGCGCCACCGCAAGGCGATCAAGCGCGAGCGGCGCGAGGCTGTCAGTTCGGACATCACCATCCACCGGCTGACCGGCGCCGATATCACCGAGGACGCCTGGGACGCCTTCTTTACGTTCTACATGGAGACCGGGTCGCGCAAATGGGGCCGGCCGTATCTGACGCGAAGCTTCTTCTCGCTGATCGGCGAGAGCATGAGCCGCGACGTGATGCTGGTGATGGCGAAACGAGGCGGCCGCTGGATCGCGGGCGCCATCAACTTCATCGGCTCCGACACGCTGTTCGGCCGCAACTGGGGCGCGATCGAGCACCACCCGTTCCTGCATTTCGAGGTCTGCTACTACCAGGCCATCGATTTTGCGATCGAGCGCGGCCTGAAGATCGTCGAAGCCGGCGCGCAGGGCGAGCACAAGCTGGCGCGCGGCTACCTGCCGCAAACCACCTACTCCGCGCACTACATCGCCGATCCCGATTTGCGCCGCGCGATCGCGGACTATCTGAAACGCGAGCGCGCCTATGTCGCGGAAGTCGGCCGCGAACTCACCGACGCCGGTCCGTTCCGCAAGTCCCCTGACGAGGCTTGACCTCGTCCGTTGCCGATATGAAATTGAGAACAAACCCGAGGGAAGAAACCATGCCGGCCTATGACACCAACAACCCCTTCGCCAAGATCCTGCGCGGCGAGTTTCCCTGCCACAAGGTCTACGAGGACGAACACGTGTTCGCCTTCCTCGACATCATGCCGCGATGCCCCGGACATACGCTGGTGATTCCGAAGGCCCCTGCCCGCAACATCCTCGACATCACCGCCGACGATTACGGCCACGTCGCGCGCGGCGCCCACAAGATCGCCGCAGCCGCCATGAAGGCGTTCAAGGCCGACGGCATCACCGTGCAGCAGTTCAGCGAACCCGCCGGCGGACAGGTCGTGTTCCACCTGCACATGCACGTGATGCCGCGCCATGACGGCGTGGCGCTGCTGCCGCCCGCGAGCCGCAGGGAAGACGTCAAGGTGCTGGAAGACAATGCAACCAAGCTGGTCGCGGCGCTGGGGTAGATTGCACTGATCGTCATTCCGGGGCGATGCGAAGCATCGAACCCGGAATCTCGAGATTCCCCGATGCGCAATTGCGCATCTGCGGTCTGGTCCTTCGGACCATCCCGGAATGACGGCTCGAATTTGGAATCACTCCGTCTGAAAATCGCCCGGCTGCGGCGGCGCCAGCGGCGTGAACTCGCAGCGGTCGGGTTTGACGTCGAGCAGCGGCGTTTCATCAAGGCAATCGAGGCCGCGCACCATGATTACGTTGCCCTCGATGGCGACGAACTTGACGATCGAGGTGCCGATCGGATTGGGACGCACCGGCGAGCGCAGCGAGAAGGCGCCGCGGGTCTTCTGGTTGTTCTTCGGGCTTTGCAGCACCAGATCGCGGCGCGACTGGTGCAGCCAGTAGATCACCTCGAGATTTTCGTAGAAGTCGACGCCCTTGATCGCGGGCACCCACGGTTCGAAGATTTCCAGCCGGCACACCGGCCCGTCCTGCCGGCCCTGGCGCGGCGTCTCCAGCCGCGATTTCCAGGGCGTGCGGATGCGGCCGATATAGAACAGCGCCGCATCCCGCGCCGGCGGTGTGTCGACCGTGAGTTCGCCTTCGCGGATTTCGCTTTGTCGTACCATCTTGAGTGCTCATTGATCGGACGCGTTTTCTTCACGCGAACCGGAACCCACTTCGCCCGAAAGCGCTAGTCCAGTGAAATATTGAGTGCCTTTATCACGCCGGCCCACAATGTGCGATCACTCGCGATGAATTTATCGACCTCGGCGAGGCTCTTCGGGCGCAGCGGCGCAAAGCCTGATTTGTCGAGCGAGGCGCGGAACGTATCGTCGCTCAAGGCACGGTCGAGGCTGGCCTTGAGCTTCTGCGCGATGTCGTCCGGCAGTTTCGACTGCACCGCGACGCCGTACCAGACGCTGACGGCATATTGGGGATAGCCGGCCTCAGCCATGGTCGGCACGTCGGGCAGATCGGGGATGCGCTGCGCGGAGCTGACCGCGAGCGGCCGCAATAGCCCGGCCTTGACCGGCGGCAGCGCGGTGCCGAGCGTGTCGAACATCAGCTGTATGTTGCCCGAGATCAGATCGGTCAGCGCCGGCCCTGCCCCCTTGTAGGCGACGTGCACCATGTCGATGCCGGCCATCTGCCGGAACATCTCGCCGGCCAGATGCGTGGTGCCGCCGGTGCCCGCCGATCCGAAATTGAGCTTGCCCGGGTTCTGCCTGGCGTACGCCACAAATTCCGCAACCGTCTTGGCGGGAACGGAGGGATGGACCTCCATCAACACCGGCAGGTCGGTGATGATGGACAGCACGCGAAAATCCTTCGCGGGGTCGTAGGGCAGTTTCTTGTAGAGCTGCGGGTTGAGCACGATGATCGACGCCGCCGTGAAGAACAGCGTGTAACCATCCGCCTCGGCGCGCGCCGCGGCTTCCGCGCCGATCGCGCCCTGCGCGCCGGCCTTGTTCTCGATCACGACGGTCTGCTTGAGGTCGCGCGACAGATAATCCCCGACCATGCGGCCGAGCACGTCGGTCGGACCGCCGGCGGCATAGGGCACGATCAGCTTGATCGGCCGCGTCGGATATTCCGCCGCGCGGCCCGGCGTCGCGACGAAGACGAGGCTGCACGCCAGGGCCGACAATTTCAGCCAGTTCATTTGGTTTTTCCTTGAGGTTTCCTGCGGCGAACAGTAGCGGATTATGCGCGTCCTGCAATCAACCGAGCAGCGCTTTTCCAGCCAGCAGGACGATCTCGCCGGCGAGCACGCCGGCAAAGATCGAGCGGCGCGTCAGCATGAAGACGACAAACCCGGCGACCACGGCGCCATAGCGCAGCAGATCGGGAATGCCGGCCAGCGCGCCCGGCGGATGCACCAGGATCTGCGCGATGACGCCGGCGAGGATGGCGGTCGCCACCGCCCGCACCCACACCAGGATTTCCGAACCCTCGTCGACGCCGGCGCCGAACCAGAGCCCGGCCATGCGCCAGACCTCGTTGGGCAGGAAGCCCGCGAGCACGAGGATCAACAGCGCATGCGGGCTGCCGAAGAATTCGCTCATGCCTGCGCCCTCTCCCGCCACCAATGCGCGCCATAGGCAATGGTGCCGGCAGTCATGCCGCTGATCAGGACGTCGACGCCGGTGTGCAGCAGCGAAACCAGCGGATACAGCGCGAGCCCGAGTACAAGCGCGAGAATGTCGGAGATCTGCCGGCAGTTGCGCGCGGTCGAGAGCAGGAACGCCAGCGGCGTCAGCAACAGGATCGCCGCTGCAAACAGCGGCGGCAGATTGGCGGCAAGGCCGTAGCCGAGCGTGGTCGCGGCCATGCAGACGATCACGAGGCCGCAACCGAGGCCGTGCGTGAACGCGATGCGGCTGTCGCGCGGCACCTTCGGCAGCAGCCGGTAACATTCGACCCACAGCGTGACCGCGATGAAATGCGTGACCAGCAGGAGATGCCGGCGCTTGCTGTCCGGCTTCTTCACCAGCGGCAATACCGAGACCACCATCGGAAACAGCCGGATCGCACTGACCGTCACTGCGATCGCCGCCTGGATCGCCGTCGCGCCCGATCCCAGCGTCGAGATCAGGATAATCTGCGCCGGCCCGGCCCAGACCAGCAGCGTCGAGCCGAGCACCCATCCGAGGCTGAAATGGCTGTCATGCGCCAGCGCACCGATGCCGAGATAGGTCGCAAACAGCACCAGCGTCAGCACGGTGCTGGCGACCGAACTCATGCCCCATGCGAAGGCACGGATAGGGCTTTGCCAGCTTGAGGAATCGAGCGGAGGTAACGCCACGGATGGTCCGATGGATTGGATTCGAGTGGGCATAGGGCTGGCGAAAGCGGTCTGCGTCAAGCAAGCGCAGCCGAAGGGCGGCTATGCGTGGCGGGACCGGAGCCCGGATGGAGCTCCACGAAATCCGGGAATCTCACGATCGGACCATCCGGTCCCGGGTTGCGCTGCGCTTCACCAAGGCTACGATACTTTCACCTTGCGCAAGTCTTCCAACTTGCTATCGCCCTGACAATTCCAGAACTTGGCCCTACAATTTCTGTCTAATTTATTGATTCGCGAACGAATTCGATCGACCTCGATTTATACGAACAGATTGACCTGTGTGCGTCCCGTCCTGTCGGGAGGTCTGTCATACCGGACACGCCACCGCTGACGACGATTTGATTGTCCAGCTGACTCAATTCCAAAGATCAACGCCGACCAATTCCAGATCGCGGTGGCAGGCATGATGGCATTCTTCGAGCGGCTCCTGAATACGTCGATGTATTCTCCCCACGGGATATGTCTGTTGTGGGAACCCGAGCTGATCTGGCTGCATGTCGTGTCCGACGCGCTGATCGCACTGGCATACTTTTCCATTCCTTTCGCGCTTGCGATTTTCGTGTCGAGGCGACGCGACGTGGAATTCGGCTGGGTGTTCTGGGCCTTTGCGATCTTCATCATGGCGTGCGGCGTCACCCATGTGATGTCGATCTACACATTGTGGGTGCCGATCTACGGAATAGAGGGAATCACCAAGGCGGCCACCGCGCTTGCTTCGATCGTGACGGCGGCGATGTTGTGGCCGCTGTTGCCGAAGCTCCTGGCACTACCCTCGCCGACCCAGCTACAGCAGGCCTACGCCGCACTGGAGCAGGAAGGACAGCAACGCCGCGGCGCCGAAGAAATGCTGCAGAAATTCCGTGACGTCGAGGCGACAGAATCACAGGTGCGGCAGGCGCAGAAAATGGAAGCGGTTGGACAGCTCACCGGCGGCGTGGCCCACGATTTCAACAATATCCTGACGGTCATTACCGGCACGATCGAAATACTCGCCGAAGCGGTCAAGGATCGCCCGCAACTCGTTTCGATCGCGAAGATGATCGATGCAGCGGCAGCGCGTGGCGCCGATCTCACGCAGCATCTGCTGGCGTTCGCGCGAAAGCAGCCGCTTCAACCGCGCAGCATCGACGTCAATATGCTGCTGCTCGACTCCGCCAGATTGCTGCAGCCGACCCTTGGTGAACACATCGAGGTCCAGCCGACGCTGGCGCCGCAGTTGACGCCAGCCCTGATCGACCCCAGCCAGCTCTCCACCGCGATCCTGAATCTCGCCCTGAACGCCCGTGACGCGATGCCGGGCGGCGGCAAACTCACGCTGGAAACCCGAAACGTCGTCCTCGACGAAAGCTACGCGCGCACGAACAACGAGGTGGCCGCAGGCAATTACGTCATGATCGCCGTCCGCGACACCGGCGAGGGAATGCCGCCTGAACTGCTGGAAAAGGTCTTCGAACCGTTTTTCACGACCAAGGAGGTGGGAAAGGGCTCCGGCCTCGGATTGAGCATGGTGTACGGCTTCGTCAAGCAATCGAACGGACATATCAAGATCTACAGCGAGGTCGGCAAGGGAACCACGGTCGAGCTGTATTTGCCGCAGGCAGCGGACTTCGCGCCTGCCAACACCGCCATCGAAGATCGCGGCGATCCCGAGCGCGGCGGCGAAACCATTCTGGTCGTCGAGGACGATCCGCTGGTCCGTCAATACGTCCTCACCCAGATACGGAGCCTGGGCTACACGACGTTGTCCGCGAGCAATGGCGCCGAGGCGCTCGACGTCATCGACAGTGGCACCCCGATTGACCTGCTCTTCACCGACGTCATCATGCCGGGCAATATGAACGGCCGCGAACTCGCCGAGGAAGCCGTGAAACGACGGCCCGGAATCAGGGTGCTGTTCACGTCCGGCTACAACGAAAATGCCATCATTCACCATGGCCGGCTTGATCCGGGCGTCCTGCTGCTTGCCAAGCCCTATCGGCGCTCGGACCTCGCAACGCTCATTCGCCTGGCTCTGGTGGCCCCGAAGGAAGCGACGTCGCCACAATCGATTTCAGGCTGAATCGCAGGCTGCCGCCCGCCGCTGCGGCCACGGATGCCGCTGAATCTGCGATATCGGCACCGGCGATGATTTACCTTAACACCGCAATTTGCCCCGACCGGCCTTTCGCATGGAACCAGCCCGCGTAAAAGTCTCTCAGTCAAAAGGGAGATGGAACATGCTGGACCGGCGCCAGAGCACGCGTGAAAAGGTGATGTATGGCGGCGTTGCCGAGGTCGGCGAGCGCGGCGCGATCCGCGAATGCGTCGTCCGCAACATTTCCGAAGACGGCGCCACCATCGAATTCAGCAATGTCGTGCATCTGCCGAAGGAACAGCTTTCGCTGCGCATCGCGCGCAAGGGCCGCTCGTTCCTCGCAAAGGTGGTCTGGTGGCGCGACAATTTCGTCGGCGTCGCCTTCCGCGCCGAAACCCCTGCCGAGCCCGTCTCCGATCTGGAAGAGCGGCTGCGGCGGAGCGAGATCAAGAAGCGGCAGCTGCAGCGCCGCATCAAGGAACTGCTCGGCGAACGCTGAGCCCATATTCAGGTTCAGGTCCCTCTTCCACGACCTGCATGGCAAGAAAAAAGGCCGGCTGATCCAGCCGGCCTTTTCATGTGTCGATCGGACCGGTCAAACCTTGACCAGCGGTCCCTTCGAGGCCGGGCCCTTGGAGCCGCCGCCGCTGGGGCCGCCCGGCTTCTGCTTGCGCTTGCGCGTACCCGGCAGCTTCTCCGGCTTCGGCGTGACCGGGCCTTCGACGAACTCGAAGCCGATCTTGCCCTTGTCGTCCGCGCTCGCCTCGTCCTTGACCAGCACGACGCGAACATGGCCGCCGCCCTTGAGGTGACCGAACAGCACTTCGTCGGCCAGCGGTTTCTTGATGTGCTCCTGGATGAAGCGCGACATCGGCCGCGCGCCCATCTGCTCGTCATAGCCGTGCTCGATCAGCCAGGCCTTGGCGGGCTCGGACAG
>JAQSDT010000763.1 GCA_029946075.1 bacterium
GAAACCTGACCGGCTCCGTTAGAAATCGCGCTTAATCAATGATTTAGAGCGAATTCAGGCGCGAGGCCCTCTGGTCCGGACCCGCAATGCGGTTGAATCTGGTTTCTTTTATCACGGGAGCCCGGCAGCGCCAGCTTCGATAGCATTTTCAAGCGGCCGGATCGCTTGAACGGCGCCGGACCCAAGGCCTCGGGTCACCTTGCCGCGGGTTTGGCACCGGCTGCGGCGGCAGCCTGGCGGTCGCGGGCGGCGGTCAATTCTGCCTGGATTTTAGCCAGTTCCGCCGGCTTCATGGCGGCCTCGTCGCGTTCCGGCGGCAAATCGTGAACCGGCAAATAGACGCCGGCTTCCTTCGGACGCTCGGGTGCGTTCGCCGGCAGTCCGACGCCGGGCATATCGGCGATCTGCGTCGAGCAGGCGCCAAGCGTGAGCGCTACCGCAAACAGCGCGGCGGCCGGCCACAACCCTATCGTGCGATTCACCGGCATCCGCCCGGAAATCCCCTGCCTGTTACCCAACGCAACCCGCGCGCACCAAAATAGCAAGCTAGCATGAATCCGCTGGTACAAGCCTTGCAACGCAAAATCGTCCCACTCCGCCGCTTTTGCTCGGACCGATCAAACCATTGTCGCTCGAAACGATTAAAGCCCAAAGAAGAAATCCGACCGGTGCGGCTTCAATGTGTCAGCGCGAAGACATTCTATCGCAGTGCAACAGAATTAACTTGAAAACCTTCGACACCAAACGCCGCGGTGACGAACCCGAAATGAAGTTATAGGGTCCCAGACATGAGTGACGTCAACACCGAGACCCAGGCTTCGAAGTCCTTCAACGCCGAAGCCTTCGCCATGAACATTGCGAAAGCGATGGAGAGCAGCGGCCAGGCCCTCGCGGCCTATCTCAAGCCGCGCGAGAACGGCGAGGTCAAGGACAAGCCGCCGAACGAAGTCGGCGAAGTCATCAAGACGTTCTCGACCGTCGCTGAATACTGGCTCTCCGATCGCGAGCGCGCGGCGGATCTGCAGACCAAAATGGGCAAGGCCTATCTCGATCTGTGGGGCACCACGGCACGGCGCATGGCCGGCGAACAGGTCAAACCGGCGATCGAGCCGTCGCCGCGCGACAAGCGCTTCAAGGATCCGGAGTGGAAGACCAACCAGTTCTTCGACTTCGTTCTGCAGCTCTATCTGCTCACCACGCAATGGGCCGAGGCGCTGGTGAAGAACGCCGACGGCCTCGACCCGCACACGCGCAAGAAGGCCGAGTTCTACGTTCAGCAGATCGCCAACGCGCTTGCGCCGTCGAATTTCGTGCTGACCAATCCGGAAGTGCTGCGCGAGACGCTGGCCTCCAACGGCGACAACCTCGTGCGCGGCATGAAGATGCTGGCCGAGGACATCGAAGCCGGCCGCGGCATGCTGCGCATCCGCCAGTCCGACCCGTCGAACCTCGTGGTCGGCGTCAACATGGCGACGACGCCGGGCAAGGTGATCTACCAGAACGAGCTGATGCAGCTGATCCAGTACACGCCGGCGACGGAGAGCGTGCTGCGTACGCCGCTCCTGATCGTGCCGCCGTGGATCAACAAGTTCTACATTCTCGATCTGAAGCCGGAAAAATCCTACATCAAATGGTGCGTCGATCAGGGCATTACCGTGTTCGTGATCTCCTGGGTCAATCCGGACAAGGAACTCGGCAAGAAAACCTTCGACGACTATATGAAGCAAGGCCCGCTCACGGCGATGGACGTGATCGAACAGGTGACGGGCGAATTGAAAGTCCACACCGCCGGCTATTGCGTCGGCGGCACCCTGCTCGCCTCGACGCTGGCGTGGCTCGCCGAAAAGCGCCGCCAGCGCGTCACCTCGGCGACCTTCTTTGCGGCGCAGGTCGACTTCACCCATGCCGGCGACCTCCTCGTGTTCGTCGATGAAGACCAGATCTCGGCGCTGGAGCGCGACATGGAGTCCGCCGGCGTGCTCGAAGGCGGCAAGATGGCGATGGCCTTCAACATGCTGCGCTCGAACGATCTGATCTGGTCCTATGTCGTCAGCAATTATCTGAAGGGACAGCCGCCCTCCGCGTTCGATTTGCTGCACTGGAACTCCGACGCCACGCGGATGCCGGCGGCGAACCATTCCTACTATCTGCGTAACTGCTATCTGGAGAACCGCCTGACCACCGGCAGCATGGTGCTCGACAACACGCTGCTCGATCTCTCCAAGGTCAAGGTGCCCGTCTACAATCTGGCGACGCGCGAGGACCACATCGCCCCCGCCGAGTCCGTGCTCTACGGTTCGCAATTCTTCGGCGGGCCGGTCAAATATGTCCTGTCGGGGTCGGGCCATATCGCCGGCGTGGTCAACCCGCCGGCATCAGGCAAGTACCAGTACTGGACCAACGACAACATCAAGGGCGTCAAGCTCGCCGACTGGGTCAAGAACGCCACCGAGCACAAGGGGTCCTGGTGGCCGGACTGGCTGCAGTGGCTGGAAAGCCTCGACCCCGAGCGGGTGCCCGCACGCGCCGTCGGCTCCGAACAGATGCCGCCGATCGAGGATGCGCCGGGCAGCTATGTCCGCGTCCGCGCATAGCGCGTCCATCGGGGGTCCGCTATAACCAGTCATCCCGCGCCGGGATTCGAAATCAGTTGAGGGGGAAACGATGACGCGTGAATTGTTCTGGCTGACACTGACGGTAATCCTGACCGGGCTGATGTGGGTGCCCTACGTCCTCAATCGCTGCCAGATCCGCGGTCTCACCGGCGCCATGGCGAACCCCTCGCGCAACGACAAGCCGCATTCGGACTGGGCCAACCGGCTGATGTTCGCGCACGACAACGCGATCGAAAACCTCATCATCTTCGCGCCGCTGGTACTGATCCTCAATGCTATCGACTATTCCGACAAATGGACCGCGATGGCCTGCGCCGTCTACTTCTGGGCCCGCGTCGCGCATTTGATCGTCTACACGCTGGGCCTGCCGGTGTTCCGCACGCTGGCCTTCACCGTCGGCTTCGTCGCCCAGGCCGTGCTGGCGCTGGCGATCTTCAAGCTGGTGTGAGCGCCGAAACCGCCCGGGCCGTCAATCATGGCCTGAAATCTGTCGATCAGTTCGCGGCCGGCGCCCCGCCGGCCGGCCGCAACTGCCGCAGCCAGAGCAGGATCACAAGCGCCCCGCACGAGCACAGCATGGCCAATCCGAGCAGGGCCTTGCTGCCGAACTGCGTCAGCAGGCCGACGAGAATGGGCGGCGCCGCTGCGGAAATCAGGTTGAGCGGCATGGCAAGGCGCGAGGTCGCCTTGGTAAATTCGGTCTTGTCGTAAAACACGAGCGGTATGGTCGCACGCGCCACCGCGAACGCGCCGCTGCCCATGCCATAGAGCAGGATGAAAGCCGCGATCATCCAGTGCGACCCGCCGCCGAACATCATCAGCAGCATCGCCACCGGAATGGCGGAGCCGGCAAAGATGCCGGTCGTGATCCCGTCCCAACGTCCGCCGCCGAGAAAATCGAGGCCGCGAGCGCTGACCTGAATGATGCCCAGCATCGAGCCGAACGTCACGGCCTGCGTAGGCGACAACCCTTCCGCTTTCAGAAGTTCGATAAATACTGCGCTCAATCCGAAGGCGACGAACGCATTGAGCGCGAGCGCGGCCAAAATCAGCAGGAACGTGCGTTTCTGCACGATCGGCGACGCGCCCGCGGCCATCGCGACGGCGGCCGCATCGTCGGCCGTCTCGGCGCGACGCGGCAAGCCGAAATAGTTGAGCGGGAGCGAGACCAGAAGCAGCATCGCGGCGAAGACGAGGCATGTCCCGCGCCAGCCTACCGCGTGCGACAGAAACGACGTGGTCGGCCAGAAGATGCTGCTGGCAAGCCCGGTCACCAGCATCATGGCGCCGATGCCGCGCTTGGCGCCCCGCCCCGCGACCTCGTTGAGCAGGATGTATGCGGCGGTGGCGAGCGTGGCGCTGCCGGCCATGCCGAGGATCATCCAGGCCACGACGAACAGGATCGGCCCCTTTGCGAGCGACAGCAGAACGAAGCCCGGCACGCCGATGACGGTACCGGCGATCATCACGCGTCGCGCACCAAATCGCGTGAAAGGCCTTGCCAGGATCGGAGCGCACAGCCCCATCAGCACGTAGAAGATCGAGTTGCCGGCAAAGACCGCCGAGATATCCATATGAAGATCGGCGGCCACCTCGGTACCGACGACCGCAAGCAGTCCAATCGTGCCCCATCCGATGATCTGGCCAATCGCCAGGACAATCAGGACGCGGAGCAGTGATCGGCCGGCTTCGCGGGAGCGCATCAGTTCAGGTGTTCTTGCGGGCGGTGACGAACAGCATCGGCGCCCACTTGTCGTCGAAACCGATCACCTTGCCGCTCTCGATGTCGATCGAACTCCAGTCGCCAGCCCTGGCGTAAGTCTCGCGCAGCCAGTCCGGCGACGGATAATTGTAGTAGCGGTTGAGCGTGTCGCGCCCCTCGCCTTCACCGGTTTTGAAACTGGCGTAGAACGTGCCGCCGGGCTTCAGCGCACGCCGGATCAGCGACAGGATTGCCGCAAGCTCGTCGCGGGGTACATGCAGCAGGCACGCATTGGCCCAGACCCCGTCATAGGCCTCGACCGCAGCGAGCTCGTGAAACAGCATCGTCTCGACCGGGCGGCCAAGGCGCTGTGAGGCAACGGCGGCCAGTTCCGGCGAGCCGTCGGTCGCGCGCACATCGAACCCGTGCGCCAGCATTTCCGCGGTGTCGCCGCCGGCGCCGCAGCCGAGTTCGAGAATGGCTGCATTCGGCGGCAGCAGCGCCAGGAACGCTTCCAGCCGTGCCCGGCGCGAGGTGATCTCGCGCCCGGCATAGGCCTCGGCGTGGCTGCGGTAGAATTGAAGCGTCTCTTCGTCCACCGCAGCCTCGTTACGTTCAGGCGTCGGCGAAGCCGAGCATCAGGCGCATGTTCTGCACCGCTGCGCCCGACGCACCCTTGCCGAGATTGTCGAGCCGCGCAACGAGCACCGCCTGACGATGTTTTTCGCTGGCGAACACGTAAAGCTCCAGCATGTTGGTCTCGTTGAGCGCCTCCGGCTCCAGCCGCCCGCCCTTGGCAGCGGCGTTTTCCAGCGGCATCACCGAGACGTATTTGCTGCCGGCGTAGCGCCTGGCGAGCGCGGCATGCAGATCGGCTCCGGTCGGTTTGCCAGCGAGCGTGTCCAGATGCAGCGGCACCGAGACCAGCATGCCCTGACGATAATTGCCGACCGACGGCACGAAAATCGGCCGCCGTGTCAGCTTCGAATAAAGCTGCGTCTCCGGCAGATGCTTGTGCTCGAAGCCGAGGCCGTAGAGTTCGAACGACGGCGCACTGCCGTCCTCGAAACTCTGGATCATCGACTTGCCGCCGCCCGAATAGCCGCTGACTGCGTTGATGGTGACGGGATAGTCCGCAGGAAGCAGGCCGGCGTCGACGAGCGGCCGCAGCAGCGCGATGCCCCCGGTCGGATAGCAGCCGGGGTTGGAGACCTTCTTCGCCGCCTTGATCTTGTCGGCCTGGTCCGGCGTCAGTTCCGGAAAGCCATAGGTCCAGTCGCTGGCAACCCGGAACGCGGTCGAGGCGTCCAGCACCTTGGGCGCCAAGGCGCCCATGCTGTCGATCAGCGCCACGGTTTCCCTGGCGGCATCGTCCGGCAGGCAGAGGATGACGAGATCGACCTCGCCCATCAGTTCCCGCTTGGCGCCCGCGTCCTTGCGCTTTTCGTCCGCGATGTTCTTGACGACGACATCGCTCTGCAGCCGCAGGCGCTCCTGGATGCCGAGGCCGGTGGTGCCTGATCCGCCGTCGACGAAGATGGCGGGCTTTGCCTTCGAGGCGGCGGCTTTGGGCTGGTGGCTGTCGGTCAAGGTCATGGCACGCTCCCTTCGAGCTGGTTCGTAGCATTTACAAAGGCGCTCGGCCGCGCCTGTTTCATCAACTCAGCTATTTGCTGCGCGCCGGTATCGGCCTGCACGGCCAGTGATCCCGCCAGCGCCGTGTAGTCGGCTTCCGACTTGTGCTGGTTCAGCTTGAAGCTGCCTTCCACTTCCTCGACCGTCATTTCCAGGCCCACGATCGCCTTCTTCAACGCCTCCAACCGTCCCGCCGTCATCTTCGACGACAACCACGGCTTTTTCGGCAACAGTCGTTCCTCGAATTTGGCGCTCAGCGTCTCGATCTGCGCGGCCAGCTCGTCGTCCGACAACAGCCGCACCGGGCCGGTCAGGTGCACCGTCTGATACAGCCAGGTCGGCACCTGATCCGGCGAAACGTACCAGTCGGGCGATACATAGGCATCCGCGCCATTGACGGCCAGCAACCACAGCGTGGCCCCGTCCGCCAGCTTTAGCAGCGGATTGTGACGCGCGACGTGAAACGCCGCGCGCGGCGTGCCGTCATTGGCCGAGGTCAGGTAGAACGGCAGCGACGAGGCGACGGGCTTCTTGCCATCCCACGCGGTTGCCAGCCCAAAGCCGCGCGCTTCCGCGAACGCAAGGCTCGCGGTGCGATCGGACTTGAACGGTGGAGGCGTATACATCTCAAACTCCTGCTTGACGTAGGAGCCGCCAGTTCAGTCCGCGATTTCAGGGAAAAGGAAGAAGCCGCGGGACCGGATCCGGCGGCAGGGGCGATGATCTTAAACGCAGACGACCGCCCGAACCGCGATAATGCGGCGGCGGCGTGCGATGAGGCTGGTCGAAGCGTTGATCATGGGCGCGGCTATAAGGCCGCGCCCGGTTTTCGTCAAGTGATACACGTCATTCCGGGGCGATGAGCAGCGTCGAACCTCAGGGGTGCAATTGCACCTCGGGGAATCTCGAGATTCTCAGGGGCGCAAGGGCGCCCCGGAGTTCGCACGCTTCGCGCGCCCCGGAATGACACTTCGTGTCAGATCACCGGATTCCAGTGCGCGGGCACCACCCGGTAGCCGCTGCCGTCCTTTTCGACGTTCCCAAGTCCCGGGAACGGATAATGGAAGCCCTGCACCTGGAGCTTTTCGGCGATCACCATGTCGTAGGTCTTGCGGCGGGCCTTCTCCGCCATGGCCGCGTCCTGATCGAAGAACGCGTGCCAGCCCGGATTGGCCGCAAACAGATACGGCATGTTGGTGACGTCAGACTGGATGAAGACCTTGCCGGCGCCCGAGGACAGCACATAGGAGGTGTGGCCCGGCGTGTGGACGGCGGTCTCGACCGCGATCAGGCCCGGCGCAACTTCCTTGCCCCACTCATAGGGGGTGACCTTCTTCTTCAGCCCGGCTTCGAGCACGCGGCGGGCGTTCTTGAACACGCCCGGCATGCGCTCGCCGGTCTGCCTGGCCATTTCGCCATCGTCCATGAAGTATTTCCACTCCACCGACGGCACCAGCACTTCGGCGTTGGCGAACGCAGATCCGCCCTCGGCATTGAGCAGGCCGTTGATGTGGTCGCCGTGGAAATGCGAGATCACAACCATGTCGACGGCCTTCGGATCAATGCCCGCTGCGGCCATGTTGGTGGCGAACTGACCGACATTGCCCTTGCTCGACGCATAGGCGCCCGGACCGTTGCCGGTATCGATCACAATCAGCTTGCCGCCCGAGTTGATCACCAGCGGGCCGAACTGGATGCTGATCTTGTCCTTTGGCATATAGGCCTTTTCGAGCGCCGCAGCGACGTCGTCCTTCTTCGCATTCAGAACGAAGTTGTCACCGAGCGCGAACGTATTCACGCCGTCGGAGATGACGGTGACCTGGGCATCACCGACCTTGTATCGCTAGAAGCTCGGTGCCTGCTTGTCGGCCACGGGCGCTGCCGCGACGGCGGCAGTCTGCGGCAGCAGGGGCGTAACGGCGAGCGCGGCGGCGCCGGCGAGTGCTCGACGTCGGGTCAGTTCCATAGATGTCCTCCCAGACAATCGAGTATGCGACGGTGAATTTTGAACGTGCGGGGCGGCTTCGCGCCCTGTCGATCGGGATGCCGCCGATTCCGGCAGTGCTTGATCGGGCGCGCGATGACGGTGGATCGTCTGGGAAGCTAACACCCTGCCCCCGCGCTTATTCCGGCCTGCCTAGGCCGCCCGCCACAGCCATTCGACGATATGCGCCATGAAGTCACCGAACAGCAGGAGTACGGCGGACCACACCAGCGCCGAGACGAAATTGGCGATCTGGAACGGCCAGTAGGGCATCTCGAAAATGCCGGCGGCCAGCGGCACCGAGGCGCGCAGCGGTCCGAAGAACCGCCCGATGAAGATCGACGGCACGCCCCATTTCTGTACGAAGGCCTCGCCGCGCGGCAGTATCTCCGGGTAGCGCGACAGCGGCCACATCTGCGCGACGTGTTCCTTGTAGCGGTAGCCGAACCAGTACGAGAGCCAGTCGCCGAGCGCGGCTCCCACGCCGCCCGCGATCCAGACCGGCCAGAAGCTGATGCCGCTGACGCCGATCAGCGCGCCGATCGCAACCAGCGCGCCCCAGGCCGGAACCAGCAGCGAGATGAAGGCGAGCGACTCCCCGAATGCCAGCACGAGCACGATCGGAGCCGCCCAGACCTGGTGGTCGCGCACGAAAGCCGCGAGCGCGCGCGCAAAATCTTCCATCTTCTGAACGCCTCCCCCCGCCCCGGTTTTGCGCTGTTGATTCTGTCAGGGGTACAAAGCCCGGAACAGGTAAGCCAGCCGCTTGCGTGACTTCAAGTCACAATGGCGGTCACGGAACGTGATTGTCCGCGATCCCCACCGTTCAACCGGCTTGATTCAACCGGGCTTTATTCGATCGGCGGCCCCTCGCAAAGCCTGCATTTGCGGTGCTAAAGGCGGCCCGGCGCAGGCCGCACGGGTCCTGCCGTCACTATTTGAGCCCATCCGTGGCATAGTCAGATAGACCGATTCGCAGCGCTCACAGCGCGCGCAACACATGAAGAACCATGTCTAAAACATTGAAATCAGCAGCTAAACCCAAGGCTAACGACCTGTTCGGCGCTTCGGACCCCAAGGGGCGTTCAGCGCCCGCCAAGGCGGCATCCCGCGCTGGCAATGCCGAGGCCGCCTACACCGCGGCCGACATCGAGGTGCTCGAAGGGCTGGAACCGGTCCGTCGCCGACCCGGCATGTATATCGGCGGCACCGACGAAAAGGCGCTGCACCATCTGTTCGCCGAAGTGATCGACAACGCCATGGACGAGGCGCTGGCGGGGCACGCCTCCTTCATCGAGGTCCACCTGGGCGCCGATGGCTTTCTGACCGTCACCGACAACGGCCGCGGCATTCCGGTCGATCCGCATCCGAAATTCCCGAAGAAGTCCGCCCTCGAAGTGATCATGTGCACGCTGCATTCCGGCGGCAAATTCGACTCCAAGGTCTACGAGACCTCGGGCGGCCTGCACGGCGTCGGCGTCTCCGTGGTCAACGCCCTCTCCTCGCGGCTCGAGGTCGAGGTCGCCCGCAGCCAGCAGCTCTACAAGATGAGCTTCGAGCGCGGCCACCCCAAGGGCAAACTCGAAGACCTCGGCAAGGTCAACAACCGCCGCGGCACCACCATCCGCTTCAAGCCGGACACCGATATTTTCGGCGCCAAGGCCGTCTTCAAGCCGCAGCGCCTGTTCAAGATGTCGCGCTCCAAGGCCTATCTGTTCGGTGGCGTCAAAATCCGCTGGCGCTGCGATCCCGAACTGTTGCGTGGTATCGAAGACGTTCCGGCCGAGGACGAGTTTCACTTCCCCGGCGGCCTGAAGGATTATCTCGCCGCCGCCATTCACGCCGACACGCTGGTGCATCCGGATATCTTCTCCGGCAAGTCCGGCCGCAACGGCGGCCACGGCGCCTGCGAATGGGCGGTGGCGTGGACCGCAGACGCCGACGGCTTCCTCTCCTCCTATTGCAATACCGTGCCGACGCCCGACGGCGGCACCCATGAATCCGGCATGCGCAGCGCCATGCTGCGTGGCCTGAAAGACCACGCCGAGCGCATCGGCCAGGGCAAGCGCGCCGCCCCCATCACCTCCGAAGACGTGATGGTCGGTGCCGCCGTGATGCTCAGCGTGTTCGTGCGCGAGCCTGAATTTCAGGGCCAGACCAAGGACCGGCTCGCCACCGCCGAGGCGCAGAAGATCGTCGAGCAGGCCATCAAGGACCCGTTCGATCACTGGCTGTCCGGCAATCCGCTGCAGGCCAACAAGCTGCTGGATTTCGTGATCGAGCGCGCCGACGAACGGCTGCGCCGCCGCGCCGAAAAAGAGACCTCGCGCAAGACCGCGGTGAAGAAGCTGCGCCTGCCCGGCAAGCTCTCCGACTGCACCAACTCCGCGACCGAGGGCTCCGAGCTCTTCATCGTCGAGGGCGATTCGGCCGGCGGCAGCGCAAAACAGGCGCGCGACCGCAAGACCCAGGCGGTGCTGCCGCTCCGCGGAAAAATCCTCAACGTCGCCTCCGCCGGCAAGGACAAGCTGACGGCGAACGCCCAGCTCTCCGATTTGATGCAGGCGATCGGCTGCGGCACGCTGGCGCATTACCGCGAAGAGGATTTGCGCTATTCGCGCATCATCATCATGACCGACGCCGACGTCGACGGCGCACACATCGCCTCGCTGCTGATCACCTTCTTTTATCGCCAGACGCCGCGGCTGATCGACGAGGGCCATCTGTATCTCGCCGTGCCGCCGCTCTATCGCCTCACGCACGGCAGCAAGACCGTCTACGCCCGCGACGACGCCCACAAGGACGCGCTGCTAAAAAGCGAATTCAACGCCAACGCCAAGGTCGATGTCGGCCGCTTCAAAGGCCTCGGCGAGATGATGCCCGCCCAGCTCAAGGAAACCACCATGGACCCGGCCAGGCGCACGCTGCTCCGCGTGGTGCTGCTGGCGGACGATCGCGAAGGCACCGCCGATTCGGTCGAGCGACTGATGGGCACCAGGGCCGAGGCCAGGTTCGCCTTCATCTCCGACAAGGCCGAATTCGCCAGCGACGACCTGCTGGACGTCTGAACCCCGATATCGGTGGATTCCGGCAGTTTGAGCTCAAGCGGGCCCGATATTGCCGGATTGCGCCCATTTCTCAGGCATTTTCCAGCCGTTCGTTTCCCGGCGGGTGTGTTCCCCCCGCAACAGCATTTTGGTCGGAACTGCGTATAGTGACCGTACTGAATTTGGGGAATCGGCGCTCGTGCACGCTCTGGGGCGGCTGGACCGCTCCTAGGACTGAGGGATTTAAAATGAAGAAATTGATCATTGCTCTCACCGCTGCTGCGGCGATTTCCGCCCCAGCTTTCGCGGCCGACATGGCCGCCAAGGCTCCGATGCGGGCAGCTCCGGTTGCGTACGCTCCCACTTGGACCGGCTGCTACGTCGGCGGCGGTGGTGGTTATGGCCTCTATGATGCTGATACCCAGCAGCGCTCGACTGCGACCGGTCTGCCGCTCGGTGCTCAGTTCGATCAGGGAGGTCGCGGCTATATCGGAACCCTGCAAGCTGGCTGTGACTACCAGTTCCCGATCGGTTCGAACCAATTCGTCGTCGGCGCTTTCGGAGACTACAACTTCTCCGATATCAAGGGCAATTTCACCGGCAATGGTGTTCGGGTCGGGTTGGATTCTGCCCGCGAAAAGATCGATTGGTTTTGGGCAATCGGTGGTCGCGTCGGCTGGCTGGTCAATCCTCAGACTCTTACCTACTTCTCGGGT
>JAQSDT010000764.1 GCA_029946075.1 bacterium
TTCCACGCCGCCGCAGCAGGATGGAGCCTCAGAGATGTGTGCATGCCCTAGGGCGCAGGCCGGGACCCATAGCCACCGTCAACAATCGTTTCACACGGTGTCAGCCATCCAGCCCTATCGATAGATCACGCGGTATAGGTCCCGGCCTTCGCCGGGACGACGGCTTTACGCCGCCACCTTCTTGCCCAACCCAAACGCATCCGCCAGCAGGCTGTACGACTTCTTCCGCGCCTCGTGGTCGTAAACGGCGGTGATGATCATCAGTTCGTCCGGCTTGCCGGCGTCGAGCATCGGCTGCAGCTTCGCCATGATGGTGGCGGGGCTGCCGACGAACAGCCGCTCGCGGTTGCGCATGACCGAGGCGCGCTCGGCGGCCGTATAATTATAGGCCAGCGCTTCCTCGACGCTCGGCAGCGGCAGGAACTGGCCGCGGTCGCGGCGCAGGCGGTTGAGGTCCGCCGACGACGCCAGCTTTTCAGCTTCCGCATCGGTTTCGGCGGTGACCACCGCGACCGCGAGGATGGCATGCGGCGTCTGGCGGAAGGCCGATGGCTTGAACCGGCTGTGATAGTTCGTGAGCGCGGCGATC
Source organism: bacterium (assembly GCA_029946075.1). Classification (GTDB taxonomy): domain Bacteria; phylum Pseudomonadota; class Alphaproteobacteria; order Rhizobiales; family Xanthobacteraceae; genus Bradyrhizobium. Next base: position 590 of record JAQSDT010000764.1, read on the forward strand.
GCATCGTAAGACGCAAAATGGTGCGCGAAAGCGAAGCCCATGCCGACTTGCGCTGACAGTTCCGAGGAATAATCGGACGAGCCGAGCAGCCAGATCGGCGGCAGCGGCGAATCGTCCGGCATCGCCACGACGTTGTTGTAGGGATGGCCGGCCGGACAATCGCGGGTTTCCCACAGCACCAATTCGCTCAGCCGCTCGAGGAAGTCGTCGCCCTCGCGGCGGTCGAGCCGGCTGCGCAGCGCGTGCGCGGTGGCGCCATCGGTGCCCGGCGCGCGGCCGAGGCCGAGATCGATGCGGCCGGGAAACAGCGCTTCCAGCATCTTGAAGCGCTCGGCGACCACCAGTGGCGCATGGTTGGGCAGCATCACGCCGCCGGAGCCGACACGGATGTTCTTTGTCACCGCGGCGATCTGCCCGATCATCAGATCGGGCGCCGGACTCGCTACCGAAGCCAGATTGTGATGCTCGGCGAGCCAGTAGCGGACATAGCCGAGACCATCGACATGGCGCGCCAGATCGATGCTGTTGCGCAGCGCGGCGGCCGGTTTTGTGCCTGTGGTGACGACGGAGAGGTCGAGGACTGAAAGCGGGATCATGACGACAAACTAGTGCGGCAAGCTCTGCCGACAAAGACCTGACTGGCGCAGATCAGGCCCGCGCCGGCTGGTCGAGAAAAACCATCGCGGTTCGTGATTGTGGGATAACATGTGGCAATAATTGTAAACACATCTATTTGCCCACAAAAGAAAGAACGACTCCTCAGATGCTTTTTTGATAAAAAGCACATAATAACAGTAATGTATATGGTAAACCATCTCTAAACATTTCGCCCACCAAGAGAAATTTATCAGGCATATTTCCTACTTTTTATAACATTATTGGGCTATTTCCCATAGATGATGGGCTGTTTGAGCGGTCGCGTTTGGCTTATTTTAGCTGATCGCCGCTAGGGCTGATGCCCGCCCATCCTTTCGGAGCTTTGTGAGTTGCCATGACCGAGGTTACGCCCCCCGCCCAAGACGGCCATCGCACGCTGCATTCGCCGAAGATCTCGTTCGAATTCTTTCCGCCCAAGACGGAGGAGATGGAGCGCAGCCTGTGGGAGACCATCAACCGGCTGGCGCCGCTGACGCCGAATTTCGTGTCGGTGACCTATGGCGCCGGCGGATCGACCCGCGAGCGCACCCATGCGACCATCGCCCGCATCCTGAAAGAGACCCGCCTGACGCCGGCCGCGCATCTGACCTGCGTCGGCGCGCCGAAGGGCGAGATCGATGACGTGGTGGCGCGCTATCACGACATCGGCGTCCGCCACATCGTGGCACTGCGCGGCGATCCCACCACCGGCATCGGCACCGCCTATAACGCCCATCCCGACGGCTATCAGAGTTCGCCTGACCTGATCGAAGGCATCAAGAAGCGCTACCCCGATATCGAGGTCTCCGTTTCCGCCTATCCGGAAAAGCATCCGGAGAGCCCGAACCTCGACGCCGACATCGATACGCTGAAGGCCAAGGTCGATGCCGGCGCCGCGCGCGCGATCACGCAGGTGTTCTTCGATAACGACCTTTATCTTCGCTACCTCGACCGCGTCCGCGCCCGCGGCATCGATATTCCGGTCGTGCCGGGCATCATGCCGATGCACAATTTCAAGCAGGCGCGAAACTTCGTCACCCGCGCCGGCACCACGGTGCCGAGCTGGCTCGCCGACAAGTTCGAAGGCCTCGACGACGACGCCGAGACCCGCAAGCTCGTGGCGGCGACGGTTGCCGCCGGCCAGGTGCAGAAGCTCGCCAAGCAGGGCGTCGACACCTTCCATTTCTACACCATGAACCGCGCGGACCTCGTGTTTGCGATCAGCCATTTGCTGGGCATCCGCCCCCATGGCGCACAGAAGGCCGCCTGATCCGATGACCGTAGCCGTTTCCCCGAAGCGAACCGCCCTGCTCGCCGCCGCCCGCGAACGCATCCTCGTGCTCGACGGCGCCATGGGCACGATGATCCAGGGCCTGCAATACGACGAAGCCGCGTTTCGCGGCGAACGCTTTGCGGATTTTCACCGCGACGTCCGCGGCAACAACGATCTTCTGATCCTGACGCAGCCGCAGGCGATCGAGGACATCCACGCCGCGTATCTGCGCGCCGGCGCCGACATCGTCGCCACCAACACCTTCTCCTCGACCTCGATCGCGCAGGCCGACTACGACATGTCGGACCTCGCCTATGAACTCAATCGCGATGGCGCGAGGCTCTGCCGTAACGCCGCCGCGCGCGTCACCGCCGAAGACGGCAAGCCGCGTTTCGTCGCCGGCGCGCTCGGCCCGACCAACCGCACCGCATCGATCTCGCCCGATGTTTCCAGCCCCGGCTATCGCGCCGTCACTTTCGACGATCTGCGCAAGTCCTACAGCGAGCAGATCAACGGCCTGCTCGACGGCGGCGCCGATTTGTTGCTGGTCGAAACCATCTTCGACACGCTGAACGCCAAGGCGGCGCTCTACGCCATCGCCGAAATCACCGAGGAACGCGGCATCGACGTGCCCGTGATGATCTCCGGCACCATTACCGACAAGTCCGGTCGCTTGCTGTCCGGGCAATTGCCGGAAGCGTTCTGGAATTCGGTGCGGCACGCCAAGCCGGCCACGATCGGCTTCAACTGCGCACTCGGCGCCGAGGATCTGCGCGCGCACATCGCCGATATCGGCCGCGTCGCCGATACGCTGGTCTGCGCCTATCCGAACGCTGGCCTGCCCAACGAATTCGGCCAATATGACGAGAGCCCGGAATACATGGCGCGGCTGATCGGCGAGTTCGCGCAAGCTGGCCTCGTCAACATCGTCGGCGGCTGCTGCGGCACCACGCCCGACCATATCGCTGCGATTGCTGCCGCCGTCGCCCCGCACAAGCCGCGCATCGTTCCCGAGATCGAGCCGCGCCTGCGCCTATCCGGCCTCGAACCGTTCGAACTGACGCCGGCCATCCCCTTCGTCAATGTCGGCGAGCGCACCAACGTCACCGGTTCTGCCAAATTCCGCAAGCTGATTACGGCCGGCGACTACACCGCCGCGCTGGCGGTGGCGCGCGACCAGGTTGAGAACGGCGCGCAGATCATCGACGTCAACATGGACGAGGGCCTGCTCGATTCCGAAGCGGCGATGGTGACCTTCCTCAACCTCGTCGCCGCGGAGCCCGACATCGCCCGCGTTCCCGTCATGGTGGACTCCTCGAAGTTCAACGTGATCGAGGCCGGCCTGAAATGCGTTCAGGGCAAGCCGGTGGTGAACTCGATCTCGATGAAAGAAGGCGTGGAGAAGTTCATCCACGAAGCAAAGATCGCGCGCCGCCATGGCGCCGCCGTCGTCGTGATGGCGTTCGACGAAGTCGGCCAGGCCGACACGTTCGCGCGCAAGACCGAGATCTGCAAACGCGCCTACGACATCCTGGTCGACGAGGTCGGCTTCCCGCCCGAAGACATCATCTTCGATCCGAACATCTTTGCGATCGCAACCGGTCTCGAAGAGCACAACAATTACGGCGTCGACTTCATCGAGGCGACGCGCTGGATCCGCCAGAACCTGCCGCATGCGCATATTTCAGGCGGCGTTTCCAACCTCTCGTTCTCGTTCCGCGGCAACGAGCCGGTGCGCGAGGCCATGCACTCGGTGTTCCTGTATCATGCCATCAAGGCCGGCATGGACATGGGCATCGTCAATGCCGGACAGATGATCGTCTATGACGACATCGATTCCGAACTGCGCCAGGTCTGCGAGGACGTCATCCTCAACCGCGATCCCGGCGCGTCCGAGCGGCTGCTGGCGCTGGCGGAAAAATTCCGCGGCAAGGAGAAGCAGACCAAGGAACAGGATCTCGCCTGGCGCGAATGGCCGGTCGAAAAGCGGCTCTCCCACGCGCTGGTGCACGGCATCACCCAATATATCGAGGAAGACACCGAGGCGGTGCGGCTGACGGTGGAACGGCCGCTGAACGTGATCGAAGGCCCGCTGATGGCCGGCATGAACATCGTCGGCGACCTCTTCGGCGACGGCAAGATGTTCCTGCCGCAGGTGGTGAAGTCGGCGCGCGTGATGAAGCAGGCGGTCGCCTATCTGATGCCGTTCATGGAAGAAGAGAAGGCGCGCAACCTCGCCAACGGCGTCGCCTCAGACGGCCGCAACGCCGCCGGCAAGATCGTGCTCGCCACCGTCAAGGGCGACGTCCACGACATCGGCAAGAACATCGTCGGCATCGTGCTGCAGTGTAATAATTTCGAGGTGATCGACCTCGGCGTCATGGTGCCCGCCAGCAAGATCATCGAGACCGCCAGGGCCGAGGGCGCCGACATCATCGGTCTGTCCGGCTTGATCACGCCCTCGCTCGACGAGATGAGCTTCCTCGCCGGGGAAATGGAACGGCAGGGCATGAAGATGCCGCTGCTGATCGGTGGTGCCACCACCAGCCGCGTGCATACGGCCGTGAAGATCGACCCGAACTACAAGGGTGGCCCGGTCGTGCACGTCAACGACGCCAGCCGCGCCGTCGGCGTCGCCTCCTCGCTGCTGTCGCCCGACAAGCGCGACGCCTATGCCGCCGACATCCGTGCCGAATACGCCAGGATTTCCGACGCGCATTTCCGCGCCCAGGCCGACAAGAAGCGGCTGAAGCTGGCGGACGCCCGCGCCAACGCACACAAGGCGGATTTTGCCAAAGCGCCGCCGGTCAAGCCGACATTCTTCGGCACCAAGAGCTTCGACGCCTACGATCTGGCCGAACTCGCCGAGTACATCGACTGGACGCCGTTCTTCCAGACCTGGGAACTGACCGGGCGTTTTCCCGCCATCCTCGACGACCCCAAGGTCGGCGAAGTCGCTCGGTCGCTCTATGACGACGCGCGCAAGATGCTGGACCTCATCATCAAGGAGAAATGGTTCACGGCGCGGGCCACGATCGGCTTCTGGCCGGCCAATGCGCACGGCGACGATATCGCCGTCTATGCCGACGACAGCCGCAAGCGGCAGATCGCGACCTTCCACACGCTGCGCCAGCAACTGGAGAAGCGCGAGGGCCGCTTCAATTCGGCGCTGTCGGACTTCATCGCCCCCGCTTCCTCCGGCGTACCCGATTACATCGGCGCGTTCGTCGTCACCGCCGGGATCGGCGAGGACGTGATCGCCGACCGTTTCAAGAACGCCAATGACGATTACTCGTCGATCCTGTGCAAGGCGCTGGCGGATCGCCTCGCCGAAGCTTTTGCCGAGCGCATGCATCAGCGCGTCCGCAAGGAGTTCTGGGGCTACGCGCCGGACGAAACGCTGGCGGCGGATCAATTGATCCTCGAACAATATGCCGGCATCCGCCCGGCGCCCGGCTATCCCGCGCAGCCCGACCACACCGAGAAGGCGACGCTCTTCAGATTGCTCGACGCAGAGAACACCGCAGGCGTTGTCCTGACCGAGAGCTATGCGATGTGGCCTGGCTCGTCGGTGTCGGGGCTCTATTTCTCGCATCCCGAAAGCTTCTATTTCGGCGTCGGCAAGATCGAACGCGACCAGGTCGAGGACTACGCAGCGCGCAAGGGCATGAGCGTCACCGAGACCGAACGCTGGCTGGCGCCGGTGCTGAACTACATTCCCTCGCAGCAGGTGCTTGCGAAGGAGCCGGCCCCGATCGCCGCTATTCCTGCGAATGACGTTACTTCCAAGGACTTGGCCTCGCATCCGACCGGCTGTAACTGCGCGGTGCATCTGGCGTACCGAAAGAAGGCCGTGGGGGCGTGAACACTTCCCTGCCTTCTCCCCTTGTGGGAGAAGGAAAGGGAAACACGGGGTGCCCATGAAATTCTTCTCGTTCTGGCGGTCGCTGGCGAGCTTTCGCGTTCGCATTGCGCTCAATCTGAAAAGCGTGCCGGCCGAAGTGATCTTCGTCGACATCGACGCCAACGCGCATCGCGATCCCCGGTATCGCAAGATCAACCCGCAGATGGCGCTGCCGTCGCTGGTGCTGGACGACGGCACCGCGCTGTTCCAGTCGCTGGCGATCCTCGAATATCTCGACGAGACGTACCCGGCCCCGCCGCTGCTGCCGGCCGATCCCGCCGGACGGGCGCGGGTGCGCGCGCTGGCGCTGATGGTGGCCTGCGAGGGACATCCGCTGCTGACGCCGCGGGTGCGGCGCTATCTCGATCACGAACTCAATCTGCGCGACACCCAGCAGGCGGCGTGGCGGCGGCACTGGACGACGGAAACGCTGGCAGCGCTGGAAGGACACTTGGCCGGCCACAAGGACACCGGCGCCTTCTGCCATGGCGATACGCCCGGCCTCGCCGACATCTGCCTCGTCGGCCATGTCCACGCCGCGGTCACGCAGCAGATCGAGCTGTCGACCTGGCCGACGGTGAAGCGCATCTTCGAGGCCGCGATGGCGGTGCCGGCATTCGCAACAGCCCACCCGCTGGTGCAGCCGGATACACCCGAGGCGATGCGGAAGGGGTAGGCGCCCGCGGGGTGCGCGGGCGCAAAATTGAAATATCGAAAACAACCCCATGCAAAGTAGGTTTTTCGGGCCGGTCAGGTTCGGTCAGCGCCGATTAGGTCCGGTTCGGCCCCAATCCAGCCCTATCACCCCTTCGGCGGCTCCAGCGCCTGCACGATTTGCTGGAACGGGGCCAGCGCCTCGCAGCGCGCCGAGTGCGCCTTCAGCGCGGGATAGCGCGCATCGAATAGCGCCGGGTGCGCCTCGCCGGTGAAGCGCAGCACGCAGGCGGCGGCGATATCGGCGTGGCCGATCGTCTCGCCCGCCCAATACGGCGTCTTCACCGCGGCGCATTTCTTTTCCAGCACTTCGAGCACGCCCGTGATCTGCGCGCTGCAGCGCTGGACCCAGAGATCGAGCTGCTCCTTGCGCAGCACGCGCTCGTACAGCAGGCTGACACCCTTGTCGCCGAGCCCCATCGAGAGCGCGCAAATCCGCAAGTGCCGCCAGCGCGCCTCGCCACTCCGCGCGATCATCGCCTTGTCGGCGCCGACGCGGTCGTCGAGATAATCCAGGATCATCGCGCTCTCGATCAGCGCCTCGCCGCTATCAAGCACCAGCGTCGGCACCCGCCGCAGCGGGTTATAGGCGGCGATCTTGTCGGCATCGCCGAAGGTCGACCACGGCCGGTGCTCGAAGGCGATGCCGTACAGCCGCATCGCGATGGCGACGCGGCGGACAAAGGGCGAGTCGTACTGGCCGATCAGGATCATGGTGCTCACAAGCCTTTCGATTTATAGTCGCGAGGGCGCAATCAGCGCCCGGCGGACGACGTGAATTTGTCTGCGTTTCCGACTGTAGATGTTTTATGAAGTCACCATTCTGAACGGGCGCCGTCGCCCGATCAAGCTGAAAGATTTTCACGTGCGCCTGAATGCTCTCATCCTGCTCCTCCTGCTCGCGTCCGGAATGGCGAATGCCCAGAGCCGCTCCGTCGGCTTTATCTCGCCGTCGAAAAACATCGCCTGCCAGTATTTCGACTACGACAACCAGATCACGCTTCGCTGCGACATCATGGAAGCCACGGTCACCGCGCGCCGGCCGGCCGACTGCGACCTCGAATGGGGCAAGGCCTTCGAGATGCGATCGAAGGGCGGCGCGATACGTCTTTGTTACGGCGACACCATCATGGAGCCGGGCCTGCCGGTGCTGGCTTACGGCGACGTCTGGCAGCGCGGCGGGTTTACGTGCAGGTCGGAGCAGTCAGGGGTGACGTGCTTCAACGCGGACCGGCGAGGGTTTTCGCTGGCAAGGGCGAAGCAGGAAGTGTTTTGACCTGAGCGCGAAGCCAGACGTGCGGCAAATAACCCACGGGTTTAAGCTACCTATTTGCAACTTTTTGGGGTGTCGCTACTATCCGGCTCAGAGGGGGAAACATGCCGGATACTATACGAGACATACTGACTAGACTACACGACTGCTGCACGGGCACGGTCAACCGCTCACTAGCCGACGAATTTAATGCCATCAACGGCGCGAGCTATGCGTACTCCTCAGACCTCGACCACTGGATCACGGTGCTAGACGGACGACCAGAGAAGGCTCTGTACGCCACGGCAGCCAACGAATTCGCATTAGCTTTACTAAACAACTCTCAAGGTCAGTATCGAAACGCTTATAAGGGCCTGAGACTTACACTCGAACTCGTACTACAAGGAGTTTATCTCTCTGCAAATCTCGTGGTGCTGAATGAATGGCTCACTAGTCAAGCAGATACGTCTTGGTCTGCGATCGTCGACGGGGACAACGGCATATTCAGCAAGAGGTTTTGTCGAGCATTTTTCCCCGAAGTTACCGATGATGCCGCAGCTTTTGGAGCACTATCCGGAACGCTTTACCGAGAAATGTCAGAGTGCACACACGGAAACGTTCCGAACAAAATCCCGCTCCCGAAAACGATTGAGTTCAATAGGTCAACGTTCGAGATGTGGCACGCGAAAGCGGAAACATTGAGATACATTTCGAACTTCGCGCTTACTGTTAGGTACTATTCGTCGCTCTCCGCTGAAAAGAAACAAAGAATTTCACCAACGATTCTCGATCAACTCGGCAGCGTAAATCAAATCCGTACAACATTAGAAGCCACCGCCTGATGAGCAGTCCTCAAGATTTCATTATTCGAACTGAAGACGTCAAGGTCGAGGACGTGCTCGACCTATTTGTTCCAATAAGCAGGGACCGAGAACTAGTCGATAAACTTAAATCAACCTCTCCGGTTGTAATCGAAGGAAGTCGCGGAACCGGCAAGTCGTTACTCCTGCGGGTTTGTGAACAAGAGCAATTGGCTCAATACACCTCGTCAAAAGTTCTTCCCATATACGTTTCCTTCTCGCGAAGCTCACTTATCAACACCGACGATCCGCAGCAGTTCCAGCACTGGATGCTATCCTCGTTATGCTCGCGAATTCTTCGAGTCATATCGCAAGCCGGCCTAATCGCCTCACCAACACAAGCAATTAGAATTCTCTCTGGTGGAGCGACGCAAAACCCGGGCACCAAAACGACACTAGAGATTGTCGCTGAAGAATTCGAACATTCTTACAAAAAACAGGCGACCAGCGTTGACACATCTAACATTCCAACGATTGAGAAGTTCAAAGACGCGATCGAGGATATTTGCCGCACCTTGAACTTAAAGCGCATCAATGTCCTGTTTGACGAAGCCGCGCACATATTTCGTCCAGAGCAACAAAGACAGTTCTTTACTTTATTCAGAGATCTTCGTTCTCCGTATATCACATGCAATGCGGCCGTTTATCCTGGCGTGACGGTGTATGGGGACACATTTGAGTCGACTCATGACGCTCAAATCCTCTCTCTAAATCGAGACGTCACGTCATCCGAGTATGTACGGCAGATGCGAGAGATCGTTTTCAAACAAGCAGATTCGAAACTTCAGGAAATCATTACTCGGCAGGGTGATCTTTTCTCTGCATTGGCTTATGCAGTTTCGGGAAATCCCAGATTGTTGCTGAAAACAATCGCATTGGCCGGAACAATTCGCTCAACCGAAATCGGCGGAGTGATAAAAGAATTCTTTCGCGATGCGATTTGGTCAGAACATAGCGGCCTTGGAGAGCGATACCCTGGACACAAAGAAATCATTGATTGGGGCAGAACTTTCATAGAACGATTCGTTATTCCAAATACGATCGAAAGAAACCAAGCATGGAGCAGAGAAGAAAGGTCAGAACGAACTTGTTTTTTCTGGGTCCATCGCGATGCGCCTGAGGCTGTGTACGAAGGCTTGCGGTTGTTAATGTATACGGGAATCGTCACCCGACTTGACTCGGGGATAGTGGCTACACGTGGCGAAATTGGAACGCGCTACGCTATCAATATCGGCTGCGTAGCATCACCAACATCTAATCCAATAGCGTTCATAAACGACATGCGTCGCGGATTGTCCGTGAAGCGCTTTACGGAATATGGCGCAAATTTTCAGACTTTCGGAGAAGTAGCCAGCGCAGTTGGTGACAAAATTGAATCCGATGTCTCAACGGTACTGGCTGATCTATTGAAGAGGCCAATCGATGTGTTGGACATTTCCGATCATCAGAAAAGTGCCCTGACGTCCATTAACATCGACACATTGGGCAAGGCACTCAGTTCAACGCAGGCAGATTTCATGAGGGCGGACTATATCGGGCCAAAGAGATCGCGCCGAATAATGAATGTCGCAACTGCCGCCGTGATCGAATACCTTTCTGGATAACTCCTACCGAATTGACGTTCAAGAGGACAAAGGCTCGTCTCACTCAATCACCGGCACATGCGGCGCCACATGCCGCGGAGCAACCCCAGTGAGTCTCGGATCGTCTTCCACTTCGATCTGTCGTCGGAACGGGCGAAACCCCGAGCGCTGATAGAACGCCAGCGCCTTCGGGTGATCGTGGGTACACGTGTGCAGCCAGACGCGTTTGACGCCGCGCGACCAAGCGAGTTCCTGCGCTCGGTTCATTAGCCAGCGGCCGGCGCCCGAGCCGAACAGATTTGATGTGACGCCGAACATGCCGATCTCGCAATTGTCGGGCTCGCGGAAATCGAGTTCGAGCAGGCCTTCCTCGCGGTCTTCATTGACCAGCGCGTATTCATCGACGAGCGGTGACTGGATTTTGGCGGCGAGCTCGGCGTCGGGCATCCGGATGCGGCCGTACCACATGTACTCTGCGCCGACGCGGAGATAGAGGCTGCGGAACCAGTCGACGCCGGGATGGTCGATCTTGCGCAGGGTCCACGCGCCGGGGGGATCGGGCAGCGGCGCAGGGCGTGCGGTCATTTCGAGGTGGGTGACGATGGCGGCGATCTTGCCATTGGGGATGTCGGTGTAGCCGTCGGGGAGGATCATCGGGCGTATCTCTCTATCGTCATGCCCGGACTTGTCCCGGGTATCCACGTCTTGGACACGACGAGAAAGGAAGTCGTGGATGGCCGGGTCACCTTGTGTGAAGACGCGCTTCGCGCTTTTGCCCGGCCATGATGGCAAGCGAAA
>JAQSDT010000765.1 GCA_029946075.1 bacterium
TGGATTGCTTCGCTTCGCTCGCAATGACGAGGAATACGGGAGAATGCCAATGAGCAACGACATCGACGAACTCACCGCACTCAACCGCGACTATGTTGCCTCGGTGCAGAACTCTGACGTCAAGCGTTTCGACGAAATCCTAAGCCCCGACTTCTATTGTTCGAACCCGGACAAGTCGCTGGTCGATCGCGCGGCGTTCCTGAAGCAGACGGCTGTGCCGGTGACGATCAAGAACCTCACCGCGCTAGACGTGAAGATCCGCATCCTCGGCGACTTCGCCATCATTCATGCTGCGACCAGTTACACCACCGCCGACGGCCAGCAGGCGCACGGGCGATATACGGATTGCTGGGCGAAGCAGAACGGCAAATGGCTCGCGGTATCCGCGCACGTGTCGCGGTGAGATGAATCCGTCATTCCGGGGCAGCCCGCAGGGCTGAACCCGGAATCTTGTGCCGCCTACAACTTCGAGATTCCGGGTTCGATGCTTCGCATCGCTCCGGAATGACGGCAGCTAGGCATCGAACATGATCACGCTGCGCACCGTCTTGCCGGCCTTCATGGCGGCAAAACCCTCGTTGATCTCGGACAGCTTCAGCTTGGCCGAAATCCAGTCTTCCAGATGCAGCTTGCCGCGCATGTAGAACTCGACCAGACGGGGCATGTCGACGCGGAAATGGTTGGATCCCATCGACGAGCCCTGAATCCGGCGCTCGCGCAGGAAGTCGAAGCCGTGCAGTTCGATCTTCTGGCCGAACGGGATCATGCCGACGATGGTCGCGGTGCCGCCGGCTGCCAGCATGGCAAACGACTGTTCGGCGGTTTCCTTGCGGCCGAGCACCTCGAAGGAATGATGCACGCCGCCGCCGGTGAGTTCGCGCACCTGCTGCACCACGTCGCCCCGCGCGGGATCGACGATGTCGGTGGCGCCGAGCTTGGTGGCGAGTTGCAATTTGACCGGGTTGGTGTCGATCGCGATGATCCGGCCGGCGCCGGCAATCGCCGCCCCGTTGATCGCGGCCATGCCGACGCCGCCGCAGCCGATCACGGCGACCGTCTCGCCGGCCTGCACCTTGGCCGTATTCACAACAGCACCGTAGCCGGTAATGACGCCGCAGCCGATCAGCGCCGCCAGTTCCAGCGGCATATCTTTCCGGATTTTGACGATGGCGTTTTCGTGCACCAGCATCTGCTCGGCGAAGGACGAGAGATTGAGGAACTGGTTCAGCTTCTCCTTGCGGCCCCAGGACAGCCGGTTGGACTGGCCGGGCAGCATCTTCACGGTGGTGTCGGTGCAGAGAACCGTACGGCCGGTGGTGCACTGGTCGCAGGTACCGCAGAATACCGACAGGCACGTGACGACGTGATCGCCCGGCTTCACATAGGTGACATCGGAGCCGACCTTCTCGACTACGCCGGCCGATTCATGGCCGAGCACCGCGGGCAGCGGATGCGGATACAGGCCTTCCATGAAGTGCAGGTCGGAATGGCAGAGACCGGCGACCCGCGTGCGGATCAGGACTTCGCGCGGCCCGGGGTTCGGAACGCTGACATCCTCGATCACCAGCGGCTGGTTGACTTCATGCAGAACGGCGGCCTTCATTCGGGTGCTCCCTCAATTTCTGTTATTTTTGAACCGGTATTAGACGCAGCCTAGGCTACCCCGAGCAATTCGCCAACCTCGGCCATGCCGAGGTCACGCTCGCCGAGCAGATGTCCGGTGATCTTGCGTTGAGTGGCTGTTTCCGCCAGCCGGAACGGATCGCCCGGCGACACCCGGTGGTCGATCACCATCCGCGACAGCAGCAAACGCCTGGCATCGCCGCGCATCTCGTGAATGCGACCGCCTTCCCAGGCCAGCGCGATAGCGCTTGCGACGTGATAGAGCAGGCTGGTCGCCCGACGCGCGTCGCCTTCATTGTCGCTGCGGGCCGCGACCTCGCGCGCAAAGCCGACGGCACGGTCCGCCAACCCGCGCAGATGATCGCGCCAGGCCTGCGGCACGTTGGCGCTGTCATCGAGCCGGGCATGCAGATCGGCGGCGAGCGCCGCATCGGCGCCGTGCCGTCCGACCGCACGGGTCAGCGTATCGATCGCGACGATGTTGCCGGTGCCCTCCCAGATCGAGCCGAGATGCGCGTCGCGCAGCAGTCGGGCGGTAGCGAATTCCTCGATATAGCCGATGCCGCCGCGCATCTCCAACGCATCGCCACAGACTTTTCTGGCGTCGCGGGTGGCGCGGAATTTCAGCGTGGGCGTCAGGATGCGCAGCAGCGCGGCGGCATCCTGGCTGCCGGCCTCGGCGCGGTCGAGCGCATCGGCCGTGAGGAAACTCATCGACAGCGCCTGTTCGGTCGCCAGCATGATCTTCATCAATTGCCGCTGCGCCAGCGGCAGGTCGACAATGCGCCGGCCGAACACCACGCGATTCTTCGCCACGGTCATCGCGTCATGATACGCACGCCGCATCAGCGCGGTGGATTTGACGCCGTTGGACAGCCGGGACGAATTCACCATCTCGGCCATCTGCACGAAGCCGCGGTCGAGCTTGCCGACCGCATAGGCAATCGCGCCTTCCAGCTTGATCTCGCCCGAGGCCATCGAGCGGGTGCCGAGCTTGTCCTTCAGCCGCACGATCCGGTAGTGGTTCTGCGATCCGTCATCGAGGAAACGCGGCATCAGGAAAAGGCCGACGCCGCGGGTGCCGGGGCCGGCGCCTTCCGGGCGCGCCAGCAGCATCACTACCTTGGCGTCGGCATTGGAGCAGAACCACTTCTCGCCATAGAGTCGCCAGTGATCGCCTTCCTGCACGGCTGTCGTCGTCAGCGTGCCGACATCGGAGCCGCCTTCCTTTTCGGTCATGAACTGGCCGCCCTGGGTCAGCTTGCTCATGTCGGTCTGGGTCAGGCCATCGAGATACTTCGCCTTCAGCGTCTCGCTGCCGAAATTATTCAGGAGTTTTGCGCAACCATCCGTGACGTTGATCGGGCAGCCCATGCCGAATTCGGTCTGGTTGAACAGGAACGTGAAGGCGTGCTTGGCGACGACGGGATATTTGTCCGGCCAACCCATGATGCCTTTGCGGATCGACAGCGCGTGGATGCCGAACTCGCCGAACGCGGCGTTCTCCAACTCGCGGTAGGCCGGGTGATATTCGATGTACTGCGTATCGCGGCCGAACTTGTCGCGCTGGTGCAGCACCGGCGTGTGGCGATCGGCGAGGCGCGCGCATTCGTCGAGATGGCCGCCGGCAAGGCCGCCGAGCCGGTCGAGATGCGGCTCGATATGGCGGAACAGCGCGTCGGGCAGATGTAGCCGCAGCAGATCCTGCAAGGCCGGATCAGCGCGATAGAAATTCATCCCGGTGGTATCGGGCGCGAGCAATTCCGGCCGGTTGACCGGCGTGGCCGCGCGGTTCTGCATGAGTGGATGCATCTTTGGCCCTTGTTCGTTCCCTCGGATATTGATCATCTACCGATAACGCAGGCGCAGAAGGCGTCAACAAGCATAATTGGAGGTACACCCATGGCCGACGGATACCGCATCATCGGCGCCGAAATGTCGCCCTACTCGGTCAAGGTTCGCTCCTATTTCCGTTACAAGGGAATCCCGCACCAGTGGATCATTCGCAATGCGGCCAGCCAGGCGGAATTCGAGAAGTATGCGAAAATGCCGATCATCCCGCTGGTGGTGACGCCGGACGGGATTGGCATCCAGGATTCCACCCCGATCATCGACCAGGTCGAGAAACTTCATCCCGAGCCGTCGATCCATCCTTCCGAACCCGTCACAAACTTCGTCTCCGCCCTGATCGAGGAATTCGGCGACGAGTGGGGCAACAAATGGATGTTTCACTACCGCTGGGCCCGCGATGTCGACCAGATCTCATCCGGCGGGCGCATCGCGCGGATGCGCGCGCCGAAGGCCAGCGATCAGGAGCATGAGGCGTTCGCGCTGCAGGTCCGCGCCCGCATGGTCGACCGCGTCTGGTTCGTCGGCTCCAACGCGCAGACCGCGCCACAGATCGAGGCGGGCTTTCTCGAAATGCTCGCCCTGCTCGACGCGCATCTGGCGACCCGGTCCTATCTGTTCGGCGCCCGGCCGGCCTATGGCGATTTCGGGCTGTGGGGACAATTCTACGAGATGTGGACCGACCCGACCGTCGGCGCCTTAATCGGCGGCGGCGCGCCGCATGTGCTGGACTGGATTCACCGCATGCTGTGGCCGCGGGCCGAAGGCGAGTTCGAAAGCTGGACGGCACTGGCACCGACGCTGATGCCGATCCTGACCAGACAGGTCGGCAAGCAGTTCTGGACATGGACACTCGCCAACGAGCGCGCGCTGGCCGAAGGCAAGGAAGAATTCAGCGTCACGCTCGGCGACAGGGTCTGGACCCAGAAGCCGCAGAAATATCACGCGAGGTCGCTCGGCATGCTGCGGACGAAATATGCCGGGATCGCCGACAAGCGCGATCTCGAGATGATCCTCGCCGCCGCGGGTTGCCTTGCCGGAATGCGCCCCTAGATACCAGGTCCCGATTAGCTGAGGACAGCGTCCATGGACATTCCCAAGTACAAGACCGCCCTGATCGTCGGCGCCGGCGAAGGGCTGAGCGCCTCACTGGCGCGGCTGTTCGCGCACGAAGGCCTCAGGGTCGCGCTCGCTGCCCGCAAGATCGAAAAGCTCGGCGCGCTCTGTACCGAGACCGGCGCCCGCGCCTTTGCCTGCAACGCCACCGAGGCAGAGGAGGTGGAGCGCCTGTTCGGTACGGTCGAGCGCGAGATCGGCAACCCCGACGTCGTCGTCTACAATGCCAGCGGCCGTGCGCGCGGCGCCTTTACCGATCTGGTTCCGGCCGACGTCGCCAACGCCATCGCGGTTTCGGCGTTCGGCGGATTCCTGGTGGCGCAGCAGGCGGCGCAGCGCATGCTGCCGACCAGGCACGGCGCGATCCTGTTCACCGGCGCCTCCGCCAGCGTCAAGGGCTATCCGCAGTCGGCGCCGTTCGCGATGGGCAAGTTCGCGCTGCGCGGCCTTGCCCAGAGCATGGCGCGCGAATTGTCGCCGCAAGGCATTCACGTCGCGCATTTCGTCATCGACGGCGGCATCCGCAGCACCGCCCGCGCCGAGCCGGCGGACCGGCCGGATTCGATGCTCGATCCGGATGCGATTGCGTTAAGTTACTGGAACGTCCTGCAGCAGCCGCGCAGCGCCTGGACCTGGGAACAGGAATTGCGGCCGTGGGTGGAGAAATTTTAGGGAACACCGTCATTTGCGAGCGCAGCGAAGTAATCCGTCGCGCCCCACGAAGAAAGAATGGATTGCTTCGCTGCGCTCGCAATGACGATAACAACAACTGGGGGAAACATGACCGAGACAAAAATCGACACCGGCACCGACGAACTGCTCTGCGTGATCCGCGACCGCGTCGCCATCATCACGCTGAACCGGCCGGAGGCACGCAACGCGATGTCGGACAATCTGACCCCGGCGCTGCGCAACATGATCAAGACCTGCGGCGAGAATCCCGATGTCGGCGTACTGCTGCTGACCGGCGCCGGAACGGCATTCTGCGCCGGCGGCAACGTCAAGGGCATGGGCGCCAACCGCGACAAGGCGAAGCTCGCGATGTCGCATGACGATCGCGTCGCCGATCTGCAGGAGCGGCAACGGCTTCTGACCGGCGCGCTGGTTTCGGTGCGCAAGCCGACGATCGCCGCCCTGCCCGGCGCCGCGGTCGGGGCCGGATTGGCGCTGGCGATGGCCTGCGACATGCGCATCGCGGCGCAATCGGCCTTCCTGTCCACCGGCTATCTCAAGATCGGCCTCAGCGGCGACTACGGCATCGCCTGGCTGCTGACGCGGCTGGTCGGCACCTCGCGGGCGCGCGAATTGATGTTCACCTGCGAACGCATCGACGCCGCCAGGTGCGAGACGATCGGCCTCGTCAACCGCGTGGTCCCCGACGACAAATTGCAGGCCGAAGCCTTTGCGCTGGCCAAATCGATCGCCGAGGGCCCGAGCATCGCGATCCGCTACATGAAGGACAATCTCGACGAGGCCCTGATGTTCGACTTTGCCACCGCGCGCGATCATGAGGCCGAGCGCATGATCCGCACCCAGGTGACGTCGGATCACAAGGAAGCCGTGCAGGCGTTTATCGAGAAACGCAAGGCGGTGTTCAGGGGAAGCTGATTCAGGCCTCTTCGTAGGATGGGTGGAGCGCAGCGATACCCATCGTCTCGTCACAAGCACCGGCATTGATGGGTATCGCTGCGCTCCACCCATCCTACGGGATCATGCCTCCATCGCCCGGCGTTCCCTTGCGTAGCGCACCAGCGCCACGAACCGGTAGATGCCGTGCACGAACTTGCCGTAAGGCATGGTGACGAACAGCGAGAACACCACGCCGAGATGCAGCGCGAGTAGCGGACCCATCGCCGCAGACTCGCGGAACAGCAGCAGCGCCATGCCGGTCAGGCTGGTGAGGAACAGCATGGCGATGAACGCCACATCCATGCCGTAGCGCGTCTCGTCGACCAGAACGACGTCGCGTTTGCGGCGCTCCGTGAACAGGCCGAGCGGCCCGATCAGCAAGCCGATGCCGCCGAGCGTGCCGAGCACCACCGGCAAATCCCACCACGGATACGGCGCCTCGCGCGCCCAAAGGTAATGATAGAGCGTCGCGACGCAGGTCGAGGCGAAGCAGAGGCCGAAACCGTAGAACGTGAAGTGGTGATAGAGCCTGCGCCGATCGGTCGGCTTGTCGTCCTCGTTGAAGCAGCCGACGCCGCCGCCATCGAGATAGCGTAGTTCGCCGGCATCGCGGATCGCCTGGAGTATCGAGCCGAAATCCGTCTTCATGCCGACGGGTTCGCCGATGTCGCGCCAGAACGCGCGCACGCCCATCAGCAGCGCCACGACGGCGTAGAGGAAGGCCGCGCCGAACAGCGCCGCCATCGCGTTGTGCGGCATCAGCTTGTAGAACGCGCCCGGCCCGGTGTGGACGCCGAACAAGACGTTGCGGTCATGCCAGGCGGCAAAGCCGAAGATGAATGCGGCGACGCTCAGGGCGGCGGCGACGCTGATGACGAGCCCGTTGCGCGAGAACGTCCCGGTAAAGGCGCGTGGCCAGACATAGGCGGCGTAGGATTCGGCCCGCGCCACCGCCAGCGTCTTCGGCACATTGACGTTGAATTCGTGCGGCGGCGAGAACTGGCAGTCGGTGTAGCAGGCGCCGCAGGAATGACAGAGATTGGCGAGATAATTGAGATCGCCGTCTTAAAACGACCGGCGCATCTCCATCGCCGGGAATACCGCGCAAAGCCCTTCGCAATAGCGACAGGAGTTGCAGACCGTCATCAGGCGGTCGGCCTCTTCCAGAATTCTGGTTCCGTGCATGTCGCGCTGCTTCCTGCCTTCGCTTCGGCTACTTGGTCAGGCCCTTGCCTTCGAGCCATTTCTGGATCAGCGCGGCGACCTCGGCATTGTTCTTGTCCATCATCACCATGTGCGAATTGCCCTTGATGCCGGCTTTCGGCAGGTCGATCACGTCGACGCTACCGCCCGCGGCCCTGATACCGTCGGCAAACGCCACGCCGGTGGCGCGGATTTTCGGCCAGCGCGAATCCTGCTCGATGTAGTCGCCGTAGATCATCAAGGTCGGGATGTTCTTGAGCACATCCACCTTGGCGGGATCGCCGACACCGGCCGGCTCGATCGCGATCAGCGCCTTGACCTTGTCGGGCCGCGCCTGCGCCACCTTGAAGCCGAAGCTGCCGGCCTGGCTATGGAACAGAATGATGGAGGGGCCGACGCGATCGATCTCGGCGATGTAGGCGGCGACGATCGCATCATCCGTGGTGGTCCAGCGCGGCACGTTCTGCTTGACGAAGTTCTCATAGCCGTCGTTCGGGAACTGGTTGCCGGCGAGCAATTTGCGCTTGGCGGGATCGGCATTATAGGAGCCCGCGCCGTCACCGATGCGAAAACGCTCGAACGGGTTCGCTGTGGTGAGGAACACCGGCTCGCTCTTGAAGATGTCGGGGTATTGCGCCCAGCCGGCACGGCCGCGCTCGACGGCATCCGAATTGTAGACCGCCCAGCCCTTGCGCAGGAAATAGTTCAGCCAGCCCTCGCGGCCATCGGGCGTGGTCTCGTAAGTGACGCCGGTGAGTCCGCCGCCGTGCCACATTAAGAGCGGATAGGCGCCCTTCTCGTTGGCCGGCAGAAAATATTGCACGTACATCTGCTCGACCTGATAGGTGCCGTTCGGATCGACTTTTGCGGGTACGCCGCCCGGCGTGAAGGTGACCTCCTTCACCGGCTTGCCGGAAATCTCGACCAGCCGCCCGCCGACATGGAACGAACCCATGTCGCGCAGCGCGATCGGCTCGGCGGCATTGGCCAGCGTGACGCTCAGCAGCAGCGCTGCAGCAGATACAATTGCAAGACGTGTCATGGTCTCTCCCTAGTTCTTCGCATTACGCGCCGCTTCCCGTCCGGCGACACGGCCGAACACGCTGCCGATGGTCATGCCGATGCCGGCCGCATAGCCCTTGCCGAGCACGTTGCCCGCCATGATCTCACCGGCGGCGAACATGTTGGCGGAGGACTTGCCGTCCTTCATCACCATGCGCGACTGCCTGTTCACGCGGGTGCCGAGATAGGTGAAGGTGATACCGGGCCGCACCGGATAGGCGAGATAGGGCGCGTGCACGATTTTCCGCGCCCAATGCGTCTTCTGCGGCGTAATGCCTTCGGTGCGGCAATCGTCCAGGATGGTGTGGTCGAACGTGCCGGGCTGCACCGCAGCGTTGAATTCGGTGATGGTCTTTTCCAGCGCCGCCGAATCGAGCGTCAGCTTACCGGCAAGTTCGGCGATGGTCGCGCCCGCGATCGGCGGGAACAGCGTCGGCATGAAGCTGGTGACGACACTGGAATCGAAGATGATATAGGCGATCTGGTCTGGCTGCGCCGCGACCAGCCGCCCCCAGATGGCGTAGCGCTTCGGCCAGATATCCTCGCCCTCATCGTAAAAGCGCTGGGCGTGCTTGTTGACGACGATGCCGAACACGACCGAGTCGTGACGGGTGATGATGCCGCCGTCGAATTTCGGCGCGCGGGCGTCGATCGCCACGGCGTGACACTGGGTGGGATCGCCGATGTCCTGCACGCCCTTGTCGAGCAGCATCTTCAGGATCGAGCCGCGGTTATAGGGCGTGCCGCGAATCAGGAAATTGTCCGCGGCTTCGCCCCAATACTCCCTCAGCCATTCGATGTTGGCCTCGAAGCCGCCGGCAGCCGCGACCAGCGCCGAGGCGCGGATTTCGCTGGCGCCGTCGATCGGCTGCTTGAGGCTCGCCGACAAGAACATGCCGTCTTCAATGTTGAGGTTGGTCACTTCGGCGTCGTAACGGATCTCGACACCGAGCTTTTCGGCGGTGAGGTACAGCGCGTTCAACATCGCCCGGCCGCCGCCGAGGAAAAATGAATTGGTGCGGCCGAGGCTGAGCGTACCGCCGAGCGAAGGCTGCCAGCGCACGCCCTGCTCGACGACCCAGTTCAGGATGTCCTTGGACTCCCGGATCATGAATTTGGCGAGTTCCTCGTCGGTCTGCCCGCCGGTGAGGCGCAGCAAATCGTCCCAAAACTCTTCCTCAGTGTAGGGGCCGGTGAGAATCTCGGTAGCCGCGTCGTGGGCACAGCGCATGTTGCGGGTGTGACGGGTGTTGCCGCCGCGATAGAATTTTGGCGCGCCTTCCAGCACCAGCACGGATGCGCCGGCGCGGCGCGCACTGATGGCGGCGCACAGCGCGGCATTGCCGCCGCCGATCACCAGCACATCGAATTTCTGATTTAAGTCGGCCATGCGCTCTTGTTGTCGTTGTTGGCATGGAATTCAAACCGGCGACCCGCCGAGCAAATCCATCCGCCCCGGCGATTTTCTAGCGCGCTGCGGCGACCGCGTCACCCGTCTCGTGCGCGCGGCTGCGCCGCCCGCATGGCCGCATGCGACGATGTCGCATGAATTCGCAGCGCGGAATATCTGCAGCGTCAGGGCTTGCTCTGCACGGAGGCGAGCAGCCATTGCCGGAAGGCCGCGAGCTTCGGTGGATCGGTGCGACCCGCCGGCGAAACCAGGTAGAAACCGGCATCGACCGGGAATGCGATATTGAACGGCACCACCAGTCGGCCCCTGGCGATGTCCTCTTCCACGTAAGCGGTCCGGCCCATCGCGACGCCGAGGCCGTCGATCGCCGCCTGCACGGTCATGAAGATCATATCGAAGGTCACGCCCGGCTGCTTCGAAAAATCCGCAGGCAGGCCGGCAACCGTCAGCCACAGCCGCCAGTCGTCGCTGTTGGCGTTGCTGGTGTGCAGCAGCACGTGATCCCTGAGGTCCTCCGGGCATTTCAGCGGCTTGTTGCCGCTCAGCAGTGCCGGGCTGCTTACCGGGAACAATTCGTCCGCCATCAGCCAGTCGGCGCGCACGCCCGGCCATTGCCCGCGGCCATAGCGGATTCCGGCGTCGACATTGTCGCGCTGGAAATCGACGAGGTTGGTCGAGGTGGTGATGCGCACGTCGATGCCGGGGTGGGCTTCCTGAAACGCGGTCAGCCGCGGCAGCAGCCATTTCGCGGCCAGCGAGGCCAGTGTCGAGACCGTCAGCACGTGGTCGTCGTCCTTGCGCAGCAGGCGGTCGGTCGCGAGGCGGAGATCGTTGAAGGCGGCGCGGATGCCCGGCAGGTATTCCTGCGCCTGCGGGGTCAGCGCCAGCGAACGGTTCTGGCGCACGAACAGGCGGACGCCGAGCTCTTCTTCCAGCCGTTTGATCTGATGGCTGATCGCGGTTTGCGTGACGTTCAGCTCGGAGGCGGCCTGCGTGAAGCTCAAATGCCGGGCGGCGGCCTCGAAGGCCCGCAATCCGTTCAGCGAAGGCAACCTAGCGGTCATTCCGCGGTCTCCGATTGTATGAGCTTATATCATGCGAAGCGGTACAAAGTGTCGTTTGTGAAAGGCTCGATCAAGGCAGATATTGGCTCTAGCAGATTAGCAAAGGAGCCGAAAATGTCCACTTTCACACATGAATCGATGATAAATCATCATGGAACGAGCCTTCTGAGCCAGCTGGCCGAGACCGTCCATGTCTGGCGGCAGCGCTATCAGTCCCGGCGCGAGCTGGCCACCTGGTCCAACCGAGACCTCCACGACATCGGCATCTCCTGGAGCGACATCGCCTACGAGGCCGACAAGCCGTTCTGGCGGGCTTAGGTAGCAGCCAGGCCGGTGCCGCCCGACAGGGGGCGCCGGCCATTTTCATTCACGGGAGCGCGCCATGACGACGATGCGTTTCGACGATCTCAGGCAATATTCCGACGTGCTGCGTTCGCGGCACGGCAATGCCGTGACCGTTCGCTTCGTCGAACCGCGCGACGCCGAGGCGCTGCAGACTTACTTCCGCTCGCTGACGACGCGCTCCCGCTACAACCGCTTTTTGGGGGCCGCCAGCGAGCTGCCGCCGTCTGAACTCGAGC
>JAQSDT010000766.1 GCA_029946075.1 bacterium
CCAGCCGCCACCGCTATAACCGTCGCGGGGCGGGGAATCACGGGCATGTCGCAAGCCGAGGGCGCGCAAGAGGCGGTCAAGGCCGAATTCGATAATTTCGAACACGGGTTTCCGCCCGGCTTCGGTCCCGGCGGCTGGGGTCATCTCGCTTACGCGATCGGTATCGCCTTCGCCGCGTTCCAGCTCTATGTCGCTGCGTTCAACTATCTGCCGAGCCAGGTGGTGCGCGGCATTCACGTCGGCTTCCTGCTGCTGCTGACGTTCGGATTGATCGGCAATTTTACCGCCAGGAGCGATTTCGGCCGTGCACTCGGCTGGCTGATCGGCAGCGCGGGCTTTCTGTGCGGACTCTATCAATGGATTTTTTATGCCGATCTGATCGCCCGCGACGGCGATCCGACGCGGACCGATCTCGTCGTCGGCACGCTGCTGGCGGTGCTGATCTTCGAGGGTACGCGCCGATTGATGGGGCTGGCGCTGCCGCTGATGTGCGGCGCCTGTCTGCTCTACTGGTTGTTCGGCCAGCATCTGCCGTCGCCGCTCAATCACCGCGGCTATGATTTCGATCAGGTCGTGACGCATCTGTCGTTCGGCACCGAAGGCTTTTACGGCGTGCCGATCTATGTTTCGGCGACCTACATCTTTCTGTTCATCCTGTTCGGTTCGTTCCTCGAACGCGCCGGCATGATCCAGCTCTTCACGGACGTCTCGCTCGGCCTGTTCGGCCGTACCCGCGGCGGACCGGCCAAGGTCGCGGTGTTCGCATCCGGCATGATGGGCACGATCTCCGGTTCCGGCGTCGCCAATGTCGTCACCGTCGGCCAGTTCACGATTCCCCTGATGATCAAGTTCGGCTATCGCCGCGCCTTTGCCGCAGGGGTCGAGGCGACGGCGTCGATGGGCGGACAGATCATGCCGCCCGTGATGGGCGCGGGCGCGTTCATCATGGCCGAGACGCTCGGCGTGCAGTATTCCGAGGTCGTCAAGGCGGCGGTGATCCCGGCTGTTCTGTATTTTGCGTCGGCATTCTGGATGGTGCATCTGGAAGCCGGCAAGCACGGCCTCGTCGGCATGAAGCGCTCGGAGATTCCGAGTGCGTGGAAGGCGCTGGTGACGCGTTGGTACCTGGTGCTGCCGCTGGCGGCGCTGGTCTACATGCTGTTTGAAGGCTTTACGCCGCTTTATGCCGGCAGCATGGGCCTCGCGCTCACCGTCGCGCTGATCCTCGGCACCAGCATTACGCTCGGTGTTTCCAGCCTCGTGGTGCGATACATTTTCTGGATCGGGCTGGCACTGGTGGCAGCCTCGGTGTCACGCAACGGGCTTGAGATCGTGCCGGTGGCGAGTGTCGTCGCTGGCCTGGTTCTGATCGCGGCGATCACGCGCGGCGGCCGGGCCACGCTCGCCGCCTGCCGCGACTCGCTGGCTGAGAGCGCCAAGTCGGCGCTGACGGTCGGCATGGCCTGCGCCATCGTCGGCACCATCATCGGCATGATGACTCAGACCGGCGTCGGCACCATCTTCGGCGGCTGGATCATCGAGCTCGGTGCCAAGAGCCTGTTCCTCGCGCTCGTCATGACCATGCTGCTGTCGATCCTGCTCGGCACCGGCATTCCGACGATCCCGACCTACATCATCACGGCGGCGCTCGCCGCACCCGCGCTAGCCAAGCTTGGGGTACCGCTGATCGCCAGCCATATGTTTGCGTTCTACTACGGCATCATGGCCGACCTCTCGCCGCCGGTGGCGCTCGCGGCGTTGGCGGCGGCACCGATCGCCAGGGAAAATCCCGACAAGATCGGCTGGGAAGCGATGCGCATCGCGCTTGCGGGCTATGTCATTCCGTTCGTCTTCGTCTATTCGCCGGCGCTGATGCTGCAGGCCGGCGATCCCATGGCGGTCAAGCTCGGCTTCTACGGTGCGGTCGCGCTGGCGACCTTCAAGGCGCTGGTGGCGATCGGCCTGTTCGGAGTAGTCGCGATCGGCTTCCTGTTCACGCGGCTGACCTGGCCCGAGATTGCGGTCGCTTTCGCTGCGGCGTTATGCCTGCTCGGCGACTTCCCGTTCAGCGACACCGCCGGGTTCACGCTGGCTACGGCCGTGCTGATCTGGCAGTGGCGCCGGCGTCCGCGCAACGCGGTGGCGGCAGCTTGAGTCTCTGCCTCGCCTCAGCCGGTATGGTGAAGGCGCTGTCGGTCGCGGCGTTCACGCTGGTATGGACGCATTCGGTCGAAAAGGTGGATTGGCAGGAAGACTGGAGCGTCACGCCGCACGGGTTGGAACTGGTGCAGGCGCGCGTAAAAGGATCCGGCGCCGGCATGGAGCCGCCATCGGAAGCGCGGCTCGTCAATGGCTGGTTTCAATGGCGGCCGAAGCGCGGGCCATTGCCGGAGGTCGTGCTCGGGAATTCCACGGCTGCCGGCGAATGGCGGCTGTGCCATGATGGAATTTGCCGGACATTGTCGGATATCCTCGGCCGTCCGGTCGGGATCAATGTTACGACGATGCGCATGTGCCGTAGCCCGCCTGAAACGAAGCGCAATCCGGGAAAAGATTAAGCGGGAATCCCGGGTTTCGCTGCGCTTCACCCGGGCTACAAGAGAACAGGAATTCAAGAGGGAGAAGAAGTCGATGGAACGGCTCAAGGGCAAGGTGGCGATGGTGGTGGGCGCGGGTTCGATCGGGCCCGGCTGGGGCAACGGCAAGGCCACAGCGGTGACCTTTGCGCGCGAGGGGGCGCAGGTATTTTGCGTCGACCGCAACGGCGCGGCTGCGAAGGAAACCGCCGACATCATCGCCGGCGAAGGCGGCAAGGCGACGGCGTTCACCGCCGACGTCTCCCGCGAGCGCGAGGTCGAGGGCATGGTGGCCGCGTGCCTCAGGACCTATGGTCGCCTCGACGTGCTCGACAACAATGTCGGCATCGCCGAGATGGGCAGCGTCGTCGAGGTCAACGAGGCGAGTTGGGACCACGTTTTCGCGGTCAATCTCAAGAGCGCCTATTTCGCGATGAAGCACGCCATTCCCGTGATGCAGAAGCAGGGCGGCGGCTCGATCATCAATATCTCGTCGATCGCCTCGATCCGCCATCTGGGCATTTCCTACGTCACCTACGGCGCCTCGAAGGCGGCGATGAACCAGATGACGAAGACCACCGCCGTGCAGTTCGCCAGGGATCATGTCCGCGTCAACTGCATCCTGCCGGGCCTGATGAAAACGCCGATGGTCGCCCACTCCGCGGGCCTCGCCGCCAGCTATTCGGCCGGCGATGTCGAGGCGATGTGGCGCGCACGCGACGCGCAGGTGCCGATGGGCCATATGGGCGACGCCTGGGACGTCGCCAATGCGGCGTTGTTTCTGGCGTCCGATGAATCGAAATACGTCACCGGGATCGAGCTGGTCGTGGACGGCGGGATCACGGTCAAGGCGAGTTGATGTGGCGAATGCTGCGTACCTCTGGATGAGGGCGAAAAAAACACCTACTGCGCCATCGCCAGGATACCGCCCGCGAAGGAGTGCCACAGCGGCGTCACGCTGATCGGCCAGTTCAGCAGCTTCACCGCGATCAGCGCGATGCCGCCGTAGACATAGACCGGATGCACCCTGCCGCGGGTGCGCCAGTCGAACACCATGGCGACGACCAGCAGCAGGTAGGCGACGAACGCCGGCGGAATCGTGACCGGTACCGGCGGCGGGCCGGGCGGGCCGGGAGGCGCGAGGAAGGTGAGGAACCAGCGGGCGACCGCGGCATCCAGCAGGGAAATGCCGGCCAGCAGCATCAGCCGCTTGTGAACTTCCGGCTTGCGGATGGCGGCGATCGCCAGCGCGAACACGATCGCAAAGAACAGGATGCCGCTCAGCGGGACGATCGCGAACGCGATTCCGTCCTCGGTCATTCCGGCCGCAGCCGAACGCTTCATGGCGTGAACGGCGACAAGGAAGCCAAAGATCGTCATCGCAGTCGCCAGCGACACGCCGATCATTCCGATGGTACGATGCGAGGCGACCCTGCGGGAGGCGGCAAGCCAGCTCTGGAACACGAAATAGAGCGACCAGGCAAAGAACAGAAGTCCGTGAAAGTGAACCACGGGAGAAGCGGAAAACGATCGCTTCGCCAGCGGCATCCAGTATGTCGGCGCAAAGCCGAGGAAGGCGACTGCCATGCAGGCCAGCGCCATGTAGAAGTAGAAGTAGCCGGTTTGGGATTGTGCGACAGTGCGCGGCGAATGGTAGTCGGTCAATGTGGTCATGGATATTGAGTCCGCGGAGGTCGAGAAGGGTTCAAGAAAAACTGGTCGGGGTGGACTTTCATTTGCGTGCAGAAACGCGTCGCTTCGCGCGCGTCATTTTTCGGACAGATTCTGTTCCCGTGCAACAACGAATTGAAGCGTCGCTGTTGTCGGAGTTAGCCGCCGCTTGCTAGGATTGGGCGACGACAGAAGTTGTCTTTCGGATCATCAGATGCGAATTCATTTCGCCATGCGCCATGCGATCGCAGCTTTGCTGCTGACGTTTGCGTTCGTGCGCGACGCATCGGCGGCCGGCGTCGAGCCGGCAAAGGATCTGCGCATCGATCCGGCGCTGTGCCTTGCCGCCGCGCAGGCGCAGGACGATGACAAGACGATCAGTCTCTGCGGCGCGCTGATCGATCACGAGAAGACAGAGAAGCCCGTCCGCATCAAGGCGCTGATCGCGCGCGCCGAGGCCAATGTGCGCAAGGGCATGGGTTATCGCGCCATCCGCGACTACGACGACGTGCAGCGGCTCGACCCGGCGAATGCCGATATCCTCAATGCCCGCGGCGAACTCTGGCGCGAAAAGGGCGACCTGCCGCGAGCCGTCGCTGATTTCGGGGCTGCGATGAAGCTCAATCCCGCGCACGCCGCGGCCAGGGCCAATCACAGCGCGATGGCGAAAGAACTGGAGCGGCAGGGCGTGATGAAGGCGGTTGCCGGAAAGCCGAGCTTCAACTGCGCCGCGGCGCGACTCAAGGTCGAGAAGGCGATCTGCGCCAATCCCGAACTCGCCGATCTCGACCGCGACGTTTACGGCTCCTACATCCGGGCGACCCGGGAGGACCAGACCCGGGCCCAGGCCGGCAAGCTCAGGCGCGAACAGGACGAGTTCATTGCCCGCCGCAACGCCTCGTTCGGCCGGCCGGACTACGACCTGAAGAAGGCGATGAAGCAGCGGCTGCGGCAACTCAACGGCATCGACGGGTACTGACGAATTCCGGTAGCGAAGCGCCAGCCTCAGTAACACTTACCCAAACGGCCAAGTCGTTCCGACTTGATCTGCCGCAAGTTCCCGTGACAATGCCTGGAACAATAATGCCCCCATGACGGCATTGGGTGTTTCGCTGCGGGAGTGCGCCATGAATATTCACGAGAAAAGCCGGTATCACGAAATCCATGCCCGCTCGCTGGCCGACCCCGAAGGGTTCTGGGCCGAAGCCGCACGCGAGATCGACTGGATCGAGCCGGCCAAAAAGGTCTTCGACCCCTCGATGGGCGCCTATGGCCGCTGGTTCGCCGGCGCCGTCGTCAACACCTGCTACAATGCGCTCGATCGTCACGTCGCCGGCGGCCGTGCCGATCAGGTGGCGCTGATCCACGATTCGCCGCTGACGGGCAGCGTCTCGAAATTCACCTATGCCGAGTTGCTGAAGGAAGTGCAGACGCTCGCCGCGGTGATGCAGGATTTCGGCGTCACCAGGGGCGATCGCGTCATTCTCTATATGCCGCTGGTGCCGGAAGCCGTGTTCGCGATGCTGGCCTGCGCGCGGATCGGCGCGGTGCATTCGGTGGTGTTCGGCGGCTTCGCGGCGAAGGAACTTGCGACCCGGATCGAGGATGCCAAGCCGAAGCTGATCCTCTCCGCAAGCTGCGGCATCGAGCCCGGCCGCATCGTGCAATACAAGCCGCTGCTCGACGAAGCGATCCGGCTGTCCAGCGAGAAACCGCAGGCGTGCATCATCCTGCAGCGTCCGCAACATCCCTGCGATCTCGTTCAAGGCCAGGACCATGACTGGGCGACGCTGTGCGGTAATGCGCTCGCCGCCGGCAAGGCCGCGCCCTGCGTGCCGGTGCTCGCCACCGATCCGCTTTATATCCTCTACACGTCAGGTACCACGGGCATTCCCAAGGGCGTCGTCCGCGATAATGGCGGGCATCTGGTTGCGCTGAAATGGTCGATGTTCAACCTCTACGGCGTCAAGCCGGGCGAGGTCTGGTGGTGCGGCTCCGATATCGGCTGGGTGGTCGGCCACAGCTACATCGTCTACGGCCCGCTAATTCACGGCGCGACCTCGATCATGTACGAGGGCAAGCCGATCGGTACGCCGGATGCCGGCGCGTTCTGGCGGGTGATTTCGGAGCACAAGGCCGTCGCGTTCTTCACCGCACCGACCGCCTTCCGCGCCATCCGCAAGGAAGACCCGGAAGGTACGTTCATCCGCAAATACGATCTGTCGAAATTCCGCACGCTGTTTCTGGCCGGCGAACGCGCCGATCCGCCGACGGTGGAATGGGCGGAAGCGCAGTTGAAGGTGCCTGTCGTCGATCACTGGTGGCAGACCGAAACCGGCTGGTGCATCGCCGGCAATCCCGTCGGCCTCGGCATGCTGCCGGTCAAGCACGGCTCGCCGACGGTGCCGATGCCGGGCTATCAGGTCGACGTGGTGGACGAAGCCGCCAAGCCGGTGCCTGCGGGCACGATGGGCTCGATCGTGATCAAGCTGCCGATGCCGCCGGCCTGCCTGCCGACGTTGTGGCAGCAGGAGGAGCGCTTCAAGGAAGCCTACCTCACGGAATTCCCCGGCTACTACAAGACGTCCGACGCCGGTTACAAGGATGCCGACGGCTACGTCTGGGTGATGGGCCGCACCGACGACATCATCAATGTCGCCGGCCACCGGCTCTCGACCGGCGGCATGGAAGAAATCCTGGCCTCGCATCCCGATGTCGCCGAATGCGCCGTGCTCGGCATCAAGGACGCCATCAAGGGCGAAGTGCCCTGTGGCTTCCTGGTGCTGAAGACCGGCGTCGCGCGCGCGCCTGCCGAAATCGAAAAGGAGATCGTGGCGCTGGTGCGCGACAAGCTCGGCCCCGTCGCGGCCTTCAAGCTCGCCATTGCGGTCGGCCGGCTGCCGAAGACGCGCTCCGGAAAAATCCTGCGCGGCACCATCAAGAAGATTGCCGATGGCGACAGCTGGACCATGCCGGCGACGATCGAGGACCCCAAGGTGCTCGACGAGATCGGCGACGCGCTGAAGGGCAGGGTGTAGATGGCCCGTCATTGCGAGCGAAGCGAAGCAATCCATCTTTCGGCACGTTGATAGAATGGATTGCTTCGTCGCTTGCGCTCCTCGCAATGACGAGGACAAAGGCCGACTCCGTCCCGACCAGTGTCAATTGCCTTGATTTCGATGGATTGCCGGCTCAAAGCCCCCGGCAATGACGAAAGACTAACCGGAAGGCCTCCAATGTCATTTGGACCCGCAAAACACATCTTCGCCCTGCTGCTGGCAGCTCCGCTGCTCGCCGGCTGCCTCGAGCGCGGCCAGCCGAAGATGGTCGACACCAGCACCGATGACGACGCGTTCTGCCGCGCCAACAGCGTCGCGCCGGGATCCGACAGCTACGTTATCTGCCGCAAGAACCGCGACGTGCAGCGTGCCAATGCCAATTCGCGCACCGACCGTGCGCAACGTAATCTCGCCGAGCAGATGCTCAACAATCCGACCAGGCCATAACCGGGGGATCATCATGAACGAAGACGTCTTCAACGCCAGTCTGCGCAAATTCCTCAAAAAGGTCGGCATCACCTCGCAGCGCGAGATCGAGAAAGCCGTGCGCGATGCGGTCGAGGCCGGCAAGCTCAAGGGCAACGAGAAACTGCAGGCGAAGATGGTGCTCACCATCGGCGGCGTCGCGCTCAGCCACGAGATATCGGACGAGATCGAACTCGGTTAGCCCAGCAAAAACGCGGCAGGTTGCCCCGCCGCGTTCAGGTATCGACCGTAGCCGATAACCTTATTCCTCGTCGTCCTGCCGCTTGCCGCCGCCGATCCCCTTCAGCTTGGCGAACACGGCATCGACGTTGAGATCGTCCTGCTGCTTTTCGGTCGGCTCGAATTCCGCTTCCTTCTTGGTGGTCTCGGAGGCCGGCAGCAGGGTGGCGCCGCCGTAGGCTGCCGGGACAGGCTTTTCCTTGGCCGCGCGCTGCACTTCGAAATCGAGTTCGATCTGCGAGCACAGGCCGAGCGTCACCGGGTCCATCGGGGTCAGGGTCGACGCATTCCAGTGGGTACGGTCGCGGCCCGAAGCGATGGTCGTCTTGGTGGTGCCGACGAGGCGCATGATCTGCGCGTCCTTCAGCTCGGGGTGGTTACGGACCAGCCACAGGATCGCGCTCGGGCGTTCATGGCGGCGGGAAACCGGGGTATAGCGCGGGCCCTTCTTCTTGGCGGCCGGCGGCAGGGTCACCTTGCTCTCGCCGAGCTTGAGCCGGTAATTCGGGTCGTTTTCGCCCTTTTCGATCTCGTCGCGGGTCAACTGGCCGGTCGAAATCGGGTCCATGCCCTTGATGCCCTGGGCGGCGTCGCCATCGGCGATGGCCCGGACCTCCAGGGGGTGCATTTTGGTGAAATCGGCCACCTGGTCGAAGGTCAGGGCGGTATTATCAACCAGCCACACGGCCGTCGCCTTCGGCATCAGCGGTGCATTGCTCATGGCAAATCTCCTTTATGCCTCGCCCACCTCTTTTGGAGGCGAAGTCTGCGGTCATCGTGGATGACGGGAATTAGGGCGCTATATACGCCTTCCAGGGGTATTGGCGCAATGGCCTGCTAAAGTGCCTTGACAGGGCCTAAAAGCAGCCCCAAGTCCTTATACGAATTGGCCGTTCCCTGCCCGCCGGCAAGGGGTGATTCGGTCCCCGAGATAGCCTCATGCCAGCAAAACCAGACCTCAAGATCGTGCTTTGTTCGCCCCGCGGCTTCTGCGCCGGCGTGGTGCGGGCCATCGATACCGTCGAGCGGGCGCTCGCCATCTACGGCGCCCCGGTCTATGTCCGTCACGAAATCGTGCACAACCGTTACGTGGTCGACAGCCTGAAGACCAAGGGCGCGATTTTCGTCGAGGAACTGGCCGAAATCCCGGACAATACCAACGCGCCGGTGGTGTTCTCGGCCCACGGGGTTCCGAAATCGGTTCCCGCGGATGCCCGCGCCCGCAATTTCTTCTCGCTCGACGCGACCTGCCCGCTGGTGACGAAAGTCCACCGCGAGGCGGCGATCCATTTCAAGCGCGGCCGCGAGATTCTGCTGATCGGGCATTCGCATCATCCGGAAGTGGTCGGCACCGTCGGCCAGTTGCCGGCCGGCGCCGTGACGCTGATCGAGACCGCCGAGGATGCCAAGACCTTCATGCCGAAGGATCCCGACAACCTCGCCTTCGTCACCCAGACGACGCTGTCGATCGACGACACCGCCGAGATCGTCGCGCTGCTGAAAGAGCGCTTCCCGAACGTCAACGGGCCGCACAAGGAAGACATCTGCTACGCCACCACCAACCGCCAGCTCGCGGTGAAGAAGGTGGCGCCCGTGGTCGATGCGCTGATCGTGGTCGGCGCGCCGAACTCGTCGAACTCGCAGCGCCTGCGCGAAGTCGCCGAGCGCGAGGGTTGCCCGGTCTCGGTGCTGGCACAGCGCGCCAGTGATATCGACTGGTCGCGTTTCGAAGGCATCAAGAGCCTCGGCATCACGGCAGGCGCCTCCGCGCCGGAAGTGATCGTCGAGGAGATCATGGGCGCCTTCGCCGAGCGCTATGAGCTGCATGTGGAGACGGTGTCCGCCGCGGAAGAGAACGAGTTCTTCCCGCTGCCGCGTTCGCTACGACCCGACGCCGCCTGAGGCTTTTCCAACATGGCGGTTTACACCGACGTTGCCGCCGAAGACCTCGCGGAGTTTCTCAAGGGCTACGACATCGGCGAGTTGCTCTCCTACAAGGGCATCGCCGAAGGCGTTGAGAATTCAAACTTTCTGCTGCATACCAGCAAGGGCGCCTACATCCTCACGCTCTATGAAAAGCGCGTGGCGGTGGATGATTTGCCGTATTTCCTGTCGCTAATGGCACATCTGGCCGAGCGCGGCGTGCGCTGCCCGCAGCCGGAGCGTAACCGCAAGGGCGAGGTCTGCAGCGAACTGTCCGGGCGGCCCGCGGCGATCATCAATTTCCTCGAAGGCATGTGGCCGCGGCGTCCCAACGTGACGCATTGCGCCGGCGTCGGCGAAGGCCTCGCGAAGATGCACCAGGCGGGACGCGACTTCCCGCTGTTTCGCAAGAACCCGCTGTCGGTCGCCGGCTGGCGTCCGCTGTACGATCTCGCTGCACCGCGCGCCAACAGCGTCGCACCGGGTCTTGGCGATTTCATCGCCCGCGAACTCGACTATCTCGAGGAGCGCTGGCCCACCGATCTGCCGCAAGGCGTCATCCACGCGGACCTGTTTCCCGACAACGTCTTTTTCCTCGGCGACAAGCTGTCCGGGCTGATCGACTTCCCGTTCTCCTGCAACGACACGCTGGCCTATGATGTCGCGATCTGCCTCAACGCCTGGTGCTTCGAGCCGGATCATTCCTTCAACGTCACCAAGGCGCGGGCGCTGCTCAATGCCTATGGCCGCGAACGGCCGATGTCGGAGCCCGAGCAGCTGGCGCTGCCGCTGCTGGCGCGGGGCTCGGCGATGCGCTTCCTGCTGACGCGGCTGGTCGATTTCCTCAACGTGCCGCCGGGCGCGCTGGTGAAGCCGAAGGACCCGCTGGAATATGTCCGCAAGCTGCGCTTCCACCAGAATGTCGCCAGCGCGCGCGATTACGGCCTGACCCAGCCGGGATGCGCCGCTTGAGCGAACGGCCTCATGTCACGGTCTTCACCGACGGCGCCTGCTCGGGAAATCCCGGGCCGGGCGGTTGGGGTGCGATCCTGAAATTCGGCGAGACCGAAAAGGAATTGAAGGGCGGCGAGGCGCATACCACCAACAACCGCATGGAACTGATGGCGGCGATCTCGGCGCTGGAAGCGCTGAAGAAGCCCTGCGTGGTCGACCTCACCACCGACAGCCAGTATGTCCGCCAGGGCATCACGGGGTGGATTCACGGCTGGAAGAAAAACGGCTGGCGCACGTCGGACAGGAAGCCGGTCAAGAACGTCGATTTATGGCAGCGCCTCGATGCCGCGCTGAAGCCGCATGATGTCCGCTGGCACTGGATCAAGGGCCACGCCGGCCACGACGAAAACGAACGCGCCGATCAGCTGGCGCGCGATGGTGTGGCGATGGTGAAGTTGAAGCCGTAGTCGTCATCACCCGCGAAAGCGGGTGATCCAGCATTCC
>JAQSDT010000767.1 GCA_029946075.1 bacterium
GCGATACCCATCAATACCGGTACAGGCGGTGAGACAATGGGTATCGCTTCGTTCAACCCATCCTACGACGATTACCGCTTCGCGCTCGCCTGTTCGGCGGAACTCTGCGCGGCTTCCGCGAGTTTCGCTGAAATCGCCGCGGTCTCGGCGGCGGTGCCCCATTTCGGCGCATCGCTGCCGTCGCCCCAGTTGCGGGGACGATAGAAGGTGTGCACGCCGGTCTTGTACAGCTTCTTCATTTCGTTGACCCAGGACGGGCGCACCCAATAGGCGTGGTAGTGCGTCGAGCGGTCGACTTCCGGCAGCCACAACTGGCCGTCGAGCATCGCCTTCGAAATCTTCTGCGCGCGCTCCCACATGTCGGGCTCGCGGATCACGTCCTTGTTGTTGTCGCAGGCGAAGGTGAACTGGCACGCCAGATGGCGATGCTTGTTCTGATAGACCACGCCGCACACCGTATCCGGATATTTGCCGGAGAAGGCACGATTCAGCACCACCTGCGCCACCGCGATCTGGCCGCGCACGGCCTCGCCGCGGGCTTCGAAATAGATCGCCTCGGCCAGGCACTTTTCGGATTTGGCGCGCGACTTGTCGTCGAACAGGCCCAGACGCTCGGCCGGCGTCTTGGCGCGCTGGTTGTCGGCGTTGACCTCGCCCTTCGGCGCGAGGCTTTCGCCCATGTCCCCTGCCTTGACGGGTTCGCTGGTGTCGGCCGGCAGCGAGGCGATCACCTTCATATCGGGATCGGGACGCGCGCCGGGCATGACGATAACGGGCTCTTCACCGGGCTGCCAGCGCTCGATCGCTTCGGGCGCGCCGAGCGACGAGCCGAAGAAGAGACTGGATGTCTTGAACGAGAAACCATCGCGCGGCGGCGTGGCGACGCGCGCGCCCAGCAGCTTTTCGGAATCGCCCTTCAGATTGTCCTTGATATCGTCGTTGGGTCTGCTTTCGAGCGAAAGCGAGACGTCGAACTGCGGCAGCGGTGGCGCGCTCAGCGCGGCCTGCAGTTCCGGATCGAGCGGGGCGCGGTCCGTCGCGGGCATCCGCTCGGCGGTCTTGGCGCCTTTGACCAGTGCGTTGGAATTGGCGGGGTCCTCGGCCGCGGGCGCGCGTTCGGCAGGACTTGCGGTTTCCGTCTGAGGCACCGGCGCTGCGACGACGAGACGATCGCCCTTGAGCGTGCGATCGACCTTGGGAAAATCGGCGGCATGGTAACGCGGCGGCGGCGCGACCAGCGGATTGCGCGTCACGGATCCGGTGATGTCGATGCCCTGATTGTCGAGGCTGGCGAGACGGTAGGTCGCGGTCTGCGGCGAGGACGTTCCGATCGGGCGGCCGAAGCTGAACGTCGCGACCTGGATGTTGCCGGCGGCGGAGAATACCCGCTTCTGCCAGCGCTCCGCCACGCCCGGCTGCCGGGCCAGCAGTGACGCGATATCCTGATATCCGATTTCGGTCGGCATCAACGCGAAGATGATGCAAAGACCGATTCCGAAGGACGCGAACCGCGCGCCCTTCGGCTGGTTACGCACTAACATCGATACGCTCACGCAACGCTTACACTGACCGAACTTCAGTACATCCGTAAAATTCGATCTTTTTCGTTGGTATCGAATTTAGGTTGCCGGGGAGTTAATCGGCGTGGCCTGCGTGCACCACGCAAGAGAGCGCACGGCTTTCGCCGATCACATGGAAAGTGTTGGTAAACGGGCGCTGGATGAAAGTGGTAAACATCCCGTCAACGAAAATGATGAAGAAATTTCGCGCGTGAATACGGGAACTCGTCTCCGCGTCATTGCGAGCGAAGCGAAGCAATCCATCTCACGGCATAGCGGATGGATGGATTGCTTCGTCGCTTGCGCTCCTCGCAATGACGGGCGCGCCAAAACGCAAATGCCCGGGACGAGGCCCGGGCATCACGTAATTCACTACATCGGTATTGCTTACGCCTGACTCGCGACCGTCTTGCCGAGCGCAGCTTGCGCGGCAGCGAGACGCGCGATCGGCACGCGGTAGGGTGAGCACGAGACGTAGTCGAGCCCGATCTCGTGGCAGAACGCCACCGAAGCGGGATCGCCGCCGTGTTCGCCGCAGATACCGACCTTGAGGTTCGGCCGCGTCTTGCGACCGCGGGCGACGCCGATCTTGACGAGTTCGCCGACGCCGTCGCGATCGACCGAGATGAACGGGTCGATCTCGAGGATTCCCTTGCTCACATAGGTGCCGAGGAAGCTCGCAGCGTCGTCGCGGCTGATGCCGTAGGTGGTCTGCGTCAGATCGTTGGTGCCGAACGAGAAGAACTCGGCGGTCTGCGCCACGTCGCCGGCCATCAGGCAGGCGCGCGGCAGTTCGATCATGGTACCGACCTGATAGGCGATCTTCTTGCCGGTTTCCTTCATCACCGCCTGCGCCATCGCATCGATGCGCGCCTTGACCAGATCGAACTCGGCCTTGGTCGCGATCAGCGGCACCATCACTTCGAGGCCGACGGCCTTGCCGGTGCGCTTCTCGGCCTCGACGGCGGCCTCGAAGATCGCGCGTGCCTGCATCTCGGCGATCTCGGGATAGGCGATCGCCAGACGGCAGCCGCGGAAGCCGAGCATCGGGTTGAACTCGGCAAGATCGCGGGCGCGGTCGGCGAGCTTGCGCGGATCGGTGTTCATCGCGCGCGCGACTTCCTCGATCTCGGCCTGGGTGTGCGGCAGGAACTCGTGCAGCGGCGGATCGAGCAGACGGATCGTGACGGGCAGGCCCTTCATGATCTCGAACAGCTCGACGAAGTCGGCGCGCTGCATCGGCAGCAGCTTCGACAGCGCCGCGCGGCGCGACTGCTCGTCCTCGGAAAGGATCATCTCGCGCACGGTGCGGATGCGGGTTTCCTCGAAGAACATGTGCTCGGTACGGCAGAGGCCGATGCCCTCGGCGCCGAACTTCACCGCGGTGCGCGCGTCGTCGGGCGTGTCGCCGTTGACGCGAACGCCGAGCTTGCGGACGGAATCGGCCCAGCCCATCAGCGTGCCGAACTCGCCCGACAGTTTTGGTTCGATCATCGGCATCCGTCCGGCCAGCACCTGGCCAACCGAGCCGTCGATCGTGATGACGTCACCGGTCTTGAAGGTGCGCGAGCCGATGCTCATGGTGCCGCGGCCGTAATCGACGCGGATGGCGCCGCAGCCGGAGACGCAGGGCTTGCCCATGCCGCGGGCGACCACCGCCGCGTGCGAGGTCATGCCGCCGCGCGTGGTCAAGATGCCTTCGGCGGCGTGCATGCCGTGAATGTCTTCCGGGCTGGTCTCGATGCGCACCAGGATGACGTTGCGGCCGTCGGCCTGCAGTTTTGCAGCCTCGTCCGACGAGAACACGATCTCGCCGGAGGCAGCGCCCGGCGAAGCCGGCAGGCCGGTGGCGATGACGTCGCGCTTGGCGGCGGGATCGATGGTCGGGTGCAGCAACTGATCCAGCGAGGCCGGATCGATCCGCATCACCGCGTCGTTCTTCGAGATCAGGCCCTCATTGGCGAGTTCGACCGCGATCCGCAGCGCCGCCTTGGCGGTGCGCTTGCCGCCGCGGGTCTGCAGCATCCACAGCTTGCCCTGCTCGACCGTGAACTCCATGTCCTGCATGTCGCGGTAGTGCTTTTCGAGCAGCGTGTAGAACCGCGTCAGTTCCTTGAACGCTTCCGGCATCGCGCTTTCCATCGACGCCTTGTCGGAGCCGGATTCCCTGCGCGCGTCCTCGGTGATGTCCTGCGGCGTGCGGATTCCCGCCACCACGTCCTCACCCTGCGCGTTGATCAGGAATTCGCCGTAGAGCTTGCTCTCGCCGGTCGAGGGATTGCGCGTGAACGCAACGCCGGTCGCCGAGGTCTCGCCCATATTGCCGAACACCATGGCCTGGATGTTGACGGCGGTGCCCCAGGATTCCGGAATGTCGTGCAGGCGGCGGTAGGTCACCGCGCGCGCGTTCATCCAGGACGAGAACACCGCGCCGATCGCGCCCCACAATTGCTCGTGCGGATCCTGCGGAAATTCCTTGCCGGTCTCGCGCGCGACGGCTTCCTTGTACTTGCCGACCAGTTCGACCCAGTCGTCGCCGGTCAGGTCGGTGTCGAGCGTGTAGCCCTGGCCGTCCTTGAAGGTATCGAGGATGTCCTCGAAGTGGTGATGTTCGAAGCCGAGCACCACGTCCGAATACATCGTGATGAAACGGCGGTAGCTGTCATAGGCGAAGCGACGATCGCCGGAGAGAGCGGCGAGCGCCTCGACGGTCTTGTCGTTGAGGCCGAGGTTGAGGACGGTGTCCATCATGCCCGGCATCGAGGCGCGGCCGCCGGAGCGGACGGAAACCAGCAGCGGATTCTTCGAATCGCCGAACGTCTTGCCGGCCAGCTTGCCGACGTGATCGAGCGCCTTCTCAACCTGCGCCTTCAGCGCCGCCGGATAGGATTTGCCGTGGGCGTAGAAATACGTGCAGACCGACGTCGGAATCGTGAAGCCCGGAGGCACCGGCAGGCCGAGATTGGCCATTTCGGCGAGGTTCGCACCCTTGCCGCCGAGCAGATCGCGCAGGCCCGCTTTGCCCTCGGCCTTGCCGTCGCCGAAGGTATAGACCCACTTCCCGGACTGGATCGCCGCAACGGCCGGCTTCTTCGCCTTGGCCACCGGCTTGGCGGCAACCTTGGCAGCGGCCTTCCTGGCGGCTTTGGCAGCCGGCTTGGCCGGGGCCTTCTTCAGCGCCTTGCGCGCCGGCGCCAGCGCGGCCTTGCCGCGGGCGGATGACTTTGATTTCGCTACGCTTTTCTTGGACTTAGCAGTGGTCTTCGCAACGGCTTTGGCCATGGCTTCCAACTATCCGGAGAAAGGGGAGAAGATGCGCGCCTTACACCACTTTGGGGGGTTCCGCGCAAGCCGCGAAACCCCGCTTTCCCGCGCCGGAAAGCACAACATCGCATGTCAGAACTTCAGCATCTTGAAGACGCCGAGGCCGGCCAGACCGGCCACGATCAGGTAGATCGCGACGATGAAATTCAGGAACCGCGGCATCAGCAGAATCAGGACCCCCGCGACCAGGGCGACGATCGGGGAAATATGCGCGGCGGTAAGGGTCATTGAAATCTCCGGCTCAAGGGGATGGGATATCGAATCGAGGGCGGCAATCTAGCCGCTGCCGCGGCTCCGGAACAGGAGACGCCCGTCGCGTCAGCGGGTTCCAGCCGTCGCAGAATTTGCACTGAAATACCCCGGATGCGGCCGGCGTTTTTCCGGAACGATGCCGCGCGATGATCGCGCGGGGATGACGGCTTTAAAGGCTATTTTAAAGGCTATTCCCGGATTTCGTAGCCGGGCTTCTTCACCACCAATCGATGGATCTTCTTCCCCGAAGATGCGCTCACGACTTCCTCATCCAGCAGCACGGTCGCGCCTTTCAGCTCCGCCAGCACCATCGGCGCATCGAACGCCGCATAGAGCCGCCCCTGCGGATCGCGCAAATCCGCGTTCTCGGTGACGCGCCAGCTCAGATAGAGAATGCCGCTCGGCTTGACGACGTCGAGCAGGCGGCGCACGGCGGCCGCGATCTGCTTGCGTTCGAGATGCATGATGACGGTTTCGCAGAGCACGTTGTCGAACGTGCCGATGCCGCGCAGGTCGGGCAATTCCGTGCGCTAAAATTTCAGGCCGGGATAGCGGCGGCGCGCCTCGGCGAGCAGGCCTTCCGAAGCATCGAATCCCACCGCCGAAAATCCGTTCGCGTTGAGCCAGGCGACCTCGCGGCCGCTGCCGCAACCGATGTCGGCGGAATTGCCGCCGCGCACGAAGAACCGCTCGACGATCTCCTGCAGATCGACCGGCGCCGGCTGATCGTGCCAGTCCTTTGCGAACGCCGCCGCATCAGAATCGTAAGCGGCGAGCGTCTGTCGGTCCATGATCTAGCCTTCGATCTTCGAAAAGTCCGCGACCGCCCGGGTCGCCGCGCGGATTTCGTTCAAGAGCTTTAGTCGGTTCTCGCGGACCTTTGGTTCATCGTCGTTGACCTTGACCTTGTCAAAGAACGCATCGACCGCGGGACGCAGCTTCGCCATCGCGCTCATGGCGGCGGCGAAATCTTCCCTGGCGACGGCGGCACCCGCTTCGCCCTTGACCTGATCGATGGCCGCGGCCAGCGCCTTTTCTTCCGGCAGCTGGTAAAGCCCGGCATCCGGCGCGCCGTCGAAGCTGCGCTTGTCCTTTTTCTCCTCGATGCCGAGGATGTTGTTGGCTCGCTTGGTCCCGGCGAGCAGGTTCCTGCCGTCGTCGGTCTCGAGGAATTTGCCGAGCGCCTCGACGCGGCGGACCACCATCAGCAGATCGTCCTGGCCGCCGAGCGAGAACACGGCGTCGACGAGATCATGGCGCGCGCCCTGCTCGCGGAGCTGGACCTTCAGGCGGTCGGCGAAGAAGGCGAGCAGATCGTTCGGAAGCTTCTCCGCATCCGCCTTGACCGACAGACCGGCCAGCGCAGATTTGGCTGCCGCAAGAAGCGGGAGGCGCAGCGTGTTCTCGACGATCAGCCTGATGACGCCGAGCGCAGCGCGGCGCAGCGCGTAAGGATCTTTCGATCCCGTCGGCTTCTCGTCGATGGCCCAGAACCCGACCAGCGTATCGAGCTTGTCGGCAAGCGCCACCGCGACGCTCACCGCATCGGTCGGCACGCGGTCCGCAGGCCCCTGCGGTTTGTAGTGCTCCTCGCTGGCGGCGGCGACGGACGCGTCCTCGCCCTGCGCCAGCGCGTAATATTTGCCCATCAAGCCCTGCAGCTCCGGGAATTCGCCTACCACTTCAGTGAGCAAATCGGCCTTCGCCAGTTGCGCGGCGCGCTTGGCCTTGGCCGCATCGCCGCCGACCAATGGCGCGATCTCCGCGACCAGCCGCTCGATCCGCTTGATCCGCGCGGCCTGCGTGCCGAGCTTCTCATGAAACACGATCTGCTCGAATTTCGGCAGCCGCGATTCCAGCTTGGTCTTCAGGTCGGTCTCGTAGAAGAACTTGGCATCGCTCAGGCGCGCGCGGATGACGCGCTCGTTGCCGCCGATGATGGTCTTGCCGCCGTCGGTGGCCTCGATGTTGGCGGTCGGGATGAACCGGTTGGCGAGTTTTCCGGTCTTGGGATCGCGCACCACGAAGCACTTCTGGTTATTTCGGATGGTGGCGCGGATCACCTCGTCGGGGATCGACAGATACTCTTCGTCGAACGATCCCATCAGCGCGACCGGCCATTCGACGAGGCCGGCGACTTCATCGGCGAGCACCTGGTCGTCGACCAGTTCAAAGCCTTGCGCGAATGCCAGTTCCTTGGCGTCGGCCAAAATGATGTCCTTGCGCGCCTGCGGGTCGAGCACGACCTTGGCGGCCTTCAGCTTGGCTTCGTAATCCTCGAAACGGCGCACGGAAATTTCAGCGGGCGCCATGAAGCGATGGCCGCGCGTGGTCTGGCCGGCCTCGATGCCGTCGATCGAGAACTTTACGATCTCGGGTTCTTCGGTTTCGATCCCGAAGGTGGCGATGATCGAATGCAGCGGCCGCACCCAGGTCAGCGCGCCTGATCTGGCCGAACGCTCGCCCCAGCGCATCGATTTCGGCCAGGGGAAGGTGCGGATGATGACCGGCAGGATTTCCGCGATCACGTCGATCGCGGCGCTGCCGGTCTTCTCGATCAGCGCGATGTAGAAATCGCCCTTGGGATCCTTCTGGATCTTTGCTTCATCGAGCGATTTGAGGCCGGTCGCTTTCAGAAAACCCTGCACGGCCGCATCGGGCGCGCCGATCTTCGGACCCTTGCGCTCGGTCTTCAGATCCGGCTGCCGCGCCGGAATGCCGTGCACGGTGAGCGCCAGCCGCCGCGGCGTCGCGAACGCCTTGGCGCCTTCGTAGACGAGGCCCTCGGCGACCAGCTTGTCGGTGACCATGCGGCGCAGATCGTCCGCCGCTTTCGCCTGCATGCGGGCGGGGATTTCTTCGGAAAACAGTTCCAGCAGAAGATCAGGCATCAGACCGCCCTGCCCGCTTCGGTGTGAACCCAGGCATCGCCGCAGGCTTTTGCAAGGTCGCGCACGCGCGCAATGTAGCTCTGCCGCTCGGTCACCGAAATGACGCCGCGGGCGTCGAGCAGGTTGAAGACGTGACTGGCCTTGATGCACTGGTCATAGGCCGGCAGCGCCATCAGATGCGCCTCGCGCTTGCCGTCCTTCCAGCCCGCATCGAGATATTTCTTGCAGGCCTCTTCCGCCATCACGAACTGCTTGAACAGCATGTCGGAGTCGGAATGCTCGAAATTGTGTCGGGAATATTCCTGCTCGGCCTGCAGGAACACGTCGCCATAGGTCACCTTGTCGGCGCCGTCGCGGCCGTTGAAGTTGAGATCGTAGACGCGGTCGACGCCCTGCACATACATCGCAAGGCGCTCGAGCCCGTAGGTGAGCTCGCCGGCAACCGGCGCGCATTCGACGCCCGCGACCTGCTGGAAATACGTGAACTGCGAAACTTCCATGCCATCGCACCAGCACTCCCAGCCCAGGCCCCACGCGCCGAGCGTCGGGCTCTCCCAATCGTCCTCGACGAAGCGGATGTCATGGACGGATGAATCGATGCCGATCGCGGCGAGCGACTTCAGATACAGGTCCTGCAGGTTCGGCGGCGATGGCTTCATGATCACCTGGAACTGGTAATAGTGCTGCAGCCGGTTCGGGTTTTCGCCGTAGCGGCCGTCCTTCGGCCGCCGCGAGGGCTGCACATAGGCCGCGTTCCACTTCTTCGGCCCCAGCGCACGCAGGGTGGTCGCCGGATGGAAGGTGCCCGCGCCCATCTCCATGTCGTAGGGCTGCAGGATCACGCAGCCCTGCTCGGCCCAGAACCGCTGCAGAGCGAGAATAAAACCCTGGAACGAACGTTCCGGGCGCATGTGGTCAGGCAGGGCATCCATCGGCAGAATCGATCTCGCGAGGGGGTCTTTTGGCGCGCGGGACCGTATCGGCGTGGCGGCGGGGAATCAAGGCGATGGGGAGGTGCAAACGACCGAAGGTATAGAGGTTTTGTCCGTCATGACCGGGCTTGACCCGGCCATCCACGCCTTCCTTGCTGGTCGTGACGAAGACGTGGATGCCCGGGACAAGCCCGGGCATGACGAGCCTCCTTAACCCGGCCGGTAAGCCCCGGTGACGGGGTCTCGGCGCAGCGTCGGGATTTCACCCGCAGAGGCGGTTTCCGCGACACGCGAAAGGCGTGCCTCTTCCAGTTCCCTGTTGATCCGGACGGCAGTCTTGTAGGCCCAGCGGACCACAGCGAGTCCACCCAGGGCGCCCGCAAATGCGACTAACGGCGGCATCGGTCGATCCTTGTCGTTCACGTGTCAGCCCCCATGACGCACATTCTTGCGCAAGCCGGGCTGCGCCGCAATTCCGCTTTTGGGACTAAATGGCGCTGCCGGTTGACCGAGAGGTGATCGTCAAAACCCGAATTTCGCCCAAATTGCCCGGGTTTCCAGCGCCGAGATCAACTCGTCCGGCAATCCCCCAAAACCCTCCAGCGCGGCCAGCGAGCCGGCGCCGGCCGACTTGCGGCCGAGCAGGGCGGACAGCAGTCCGGCGGGCGCCGCGATGACCGGTGTCAGCACCTTCTCGCCATAACGCGACCGCAAGGTCGAACGGAGATCGCCGATGGCGTCGGCGAGCCCGAGCGACACCGATGTTTCGCCGGCCCAGTATTCGCCGGTGAACAGCACATCGTCGGCGCCCTTGAGCCGCGCGCCGCGGGCGCCCCTCACCAGCGCGATGAAGATGGCGTGGATTTCGCGCTGAAGCGATTTGACGCGCGCCACGTCATCGGGGTTTTCGGGCAGGAACGGATCGAGCATCGCCTTGTGCGCGCCCGCGGTATAGAGCCGCCGCTCGACGCCGATCTTCTTGATAAGTTCCTGAAAACCGAAACTGCCGCCGACCACGCCGATCGAACCGAGGATCGAGGACGGATCGCAGAAGATCTCGTCGCCCGCACAGGCGATCATGTAGCCGCCGGATGCGGCGACGTCCTCGACGAACACCAGCACCGGCAGTTTCTTTTCTTCGGCGAGCTGGCGGATACGCAAATAGATCTGGCGCGATTGTACCGGCGAGCCGCCGGGCGAATTGATCACCAGCGCCACGGCTTTCGCGTTCTTTGTGCCGAAGGCCTTTTCGAGTGTCCTGGCGACACCGGCCAGCGACATCCCGGGTCGCAGCGGCGTCACCGCCCCGATCACGCCCGACAACCGCACCACCGGAACGACCGCCGCGCCACGCCGGAATTTTGCGGGAAGCAATTGCTTCAGCCGGTCGACCAG
The DNA here is from genome assembly GCA_029946075.1 of bacterium. Lineage (GTDB taxonomy): Bacteria > Pseudomonadota > Alphaproteobacteria > Rhizobiales > Xanthobacteraceae > Bradyrhizobium. The sequence continues at coordinate 10,354 of JAQSDT010000767.1, forward strand.
ACCGGGCAATCCGGCGCGATCACTTATTTGTTCACTCATGCGGTTACCTCGAATTAACCATTTTTTATCGCGTCAAATGGCATGTGAAGGCAGACAGCGCCTCGGCCGGAACGCCTCTTGCAGAACGCCTTTTGCAATAGGGCGTTGTGGGCTGCAATGGCGCAGCGGAGACTGACATGAAAATCTACCTGCTGATCATGCTCATCGGCACGATCCTGACGGCGATCCACTTCACTTCTGCGCCGGAACGGCAGTCGGAAACCCTTCCGCAATAGGCTTCGCCGCGTACTCACGAATATGAGAACGGCAAACTCCCCCTCCCGGCCAGAATTTCCTGCACCTGTTTATTGGGCACGCCTGACGCATCATTGAGCATCAGACCGGGATGGATCTGCGCCGGCGCCCGGCCGCCCTTGATGGCGCGGACCAGGATGCGGTTGGCGGGCGCACTCGCCTCGCCGTGAACCGGCAGTAACTCCAGGCTCCCGAAACCGTGATCGAGCGCGGCCAGCACGTCGGCGATCCCGTCGGCGCGCCAGATCAGCGTCAACGTCCCCTTCGATTTCAGAATGCGGCGGGCGGCGTGAACCCAGCCTGCCAACGTGGTCGCCGTGGCGACATGCGCTCGCCCGCGCACCTGATCCGGCGAGCGACGATGCCGTGCGGGATCGTTGAACGGCGGGTTCATCAGCACCGCATCGACGCTGTCAGGCGCAAGGCCGGCCGCCGCAAAGCTGGCGGCATCGGCTTCCACATCGAGCACGACCACGTCGGCCGCGATCGCATTGTTATCCGCGTTGACGCGGGCAAGGCAGGCCAGCGTCTCGTCGATCTCGACCAGAGCCAGATCTATGCCAGCCACGCGCCTGGCAACCGCGAGGCCGGCCACGCCGACGCCGGCGCCGAGATCGACGACCCGGTCGCCTGACCGCGCCGGCGTCGCTGCCGCCAGCAGCACCGCATCGTGGCCGGCGCGATGTCCCGACTTCAGCTGGCGCAGCCGCAATCGTCCGCCGAGG
>JAQSDT010000768.1 GCA_029946075.1 bacterium
CTGAACCTTGGCGACGCCCTCCCTGATGACGAACACGAAGTTGCCGCTCTGGCTGCGCTGCACGGCCACCGTCGGCACCACGATCGAATCCTCGCTGCGGATCACGAGCTTGGTCGCGACCAGCGTGCCCGGCCACAGCGTCTCGTTCTCGTTCTTCATAATGCCGCGCACGGTGACCATGCCGGTGGCCGCGTCCACGGTGTTTTCGACCATCGCGACCTTGCCGGTTTCCGAGCGGCTGTGGCCGGGGATCGTCGCGGTCACGCCGGAGCCGCCCTTCCCCATTGCGTCGCGCAGATCGACCAGCACGCGCTGCGGAACCGCAAACGACACGTAGACCGGCGCCATCTGGTTGATGACGGCGAGCGGCGTCAGATCGGCCGGGCGCACGAAATTGCCGACCTTGACGTTGGCGACGCTGATCCGGCCCGAGAACGGCGCGCGGATCAGGGTGTAGCTCTTCTGGACCTTCAGATTGTCGAGGGCTGCCTGATCGGCCTTGATGGACCCGGTCAGGATGTCGGACTGGGTCCTCGCATTATCGACGTTGACCTGCGTGGTCGCGCCCTTGCCGACCAGATCGTTGTAGCGGCGCAGATCGCGCTGCGCGCCTTCGAGCTGCGCCTGGTCCTTGGCGAGCACGCCCTCGGCCTGCTCGATCTGCGCGTCGATCTGGCGGCTGTCGAGGGTGAACAGCAAATCGCCCTCGTTGACCTTGGCGCCGTCCTCGAAATGCACGGACATGATGGTGGTTTCCAGCCGTGACTTCAGCGCCACGCTGGAGATTGGCGTCACCATGCCGATGGCATCGACATCGACCGGCATCGACTTACGTTCGGCCTTGGCGAGCTCGACGGAGACGACGCGTGGGCGCTGCGGCGCCTGGGCGGTGGTGCTGCCCCCCATCCACTGGGAGCGGGTCATGTAGGCTGCGGCTGCGACGCCGACGATAACGACGAAAAGGATCAGGTTACGTTTTTTCATAATTCTTCACGTTCGCCAGTCCGCGAATAAGGACGGGACGGCTTTTCTCAGCCCCTTGACGGCGCCTTTTGCGCCTTATTTGTAAACGGTTACCACAGCTTGCGTGCATATGGTATGCCACCCAACATTAATTGTAGGTAGGACTCCAGACCCCCATGCGCATCGCCACCTGGAACGTCAATTCGGTCCGGCAGCGGCTCGATCATCTCCTCACATGGCTGAAGGAGAGCTCGCCCGACGTTGTCTGCCTGCAGGAGATCAAATGCGTCGACGAGGCGTTCCCGCGGCTGGAGATCGAGGCGCTGGGCTATAACGTCGTCACCCACGGCCAGAAGACATTCAACGGCGTGGCGCTGCTCTCGAAGCTGCCATTCGACGAGACCAAGTCCGGGCTGGCCGGCGACGACGAGGATGCGCATGCGCGATTCCTCGAGGGCGTGGTGACGCTCAAGAGCGGCGTGATGCGGATCGCGTGTCTCTATCTGCCCAACGGCAATCCGGTGGATACAGACAAATATCCGTACAAACTCAAATGGATGTCGCGCCTTCTTGAGTATTCGAAGGAGCGCCTTAAAGCGGAAGAACCACTGGTGCTCGCGGGCGACTTCAATGTTATCCCGGCCGTCGCGGACGTCTATAACCCTGCCGCCTGGGCCAATGACGCGCTGTTCAAGCCGGAAACCCGGGAGGCGTTCCAGTCCCTGCTCGGCCTCGGGCTAACGGATGCCCTGCGCGCCGTAACCGACGCGCCCGGCCAGTATACTTTCTGGGATTACCAGGCGGGCGCCTGGCAGAAGAACTGGGGCATCCGGATCGACCACCTGCTGCTGTCGCCGCAGGCCAGCGACCGGCTGACCAATGTCGGCATCGACAGCTACGTCCGGGCCTGGGAGAAGCCGTCCGACCACGTCCCGGTCTGGGCGGATTTCGATCTGGAGACGGCGTAGGCTGGGTGGAGGGTGGCAAAGCGAAGCGTGCCCCAGCGCGATGCGCCTTCGCCCACCCTACCGAACCAGTCAGTCTTTGCGGCCCTGTACCCAGTGCTCGAGCATCTGCACGGCCATGGCGCGGTCGTCGTCGGAGGCCTTGGCGATAGCGCGGTTGTAGCTCTCGCGGATCCAGGTCTCGTCGGGGGCGGCGTTGTCGCGCGCCAGCGTCAGCCACATCAGGCCGCGCGCGGCCTGACGCGGCAGGCGGTCGCCGTTGAACAGCATCTGGCCGAGCATGGCCTGCGCCTGGTGCTGGCCCTTCTGGGCGGCGAGACCCAGCCAGCGGGCGCCGTAACGGAAATCGTCGCGCGAGGCGTCGGGCGTCTTCAGGTACAGCCGCGCCAGATCGTATTGCGCATCGGCATTGCCGAAATAGGACGCGGCATAGGAGAACATCTCCCGGGCGCGGTCGGTATCAGCCTTGATCTTCGGGTTCGGAATGCCGCTGAGATAGTAGCGGCCGAGCGCCACAAAGGCGTTGGCCACGATGGCCGCCTGCGGCGCCGACGGGCTGTCCTCGGCATGCGCATTGGCGATGCGGCTGAAATATTCGAAGGCGCGCACGTCGTCCTGAACGACGCCGTCGCCTGCCGCATACATCCGGCCGAGTTTCCACTGCGCGACGGGATGACCGCCTTCGGCGGCGTATTGCAGCGAATTCAGCGTGGGTGCAGGCGCCGCCGTGGCAGCCGGTGCGTTGGTCTTCTTGAGGGGAACATTGAGCGCCTGCGCGGCGGGCTGGGATACCATCGGCAGCGCGGCATCCGGCTTCACCGGCGCGCCATCGAACGCGAATCCGGGGGCGGCCACCGGCGCGGCCCCCAGCATCAACGCAAGAATGATACGCCTAGATGTCCGCATAACATTGTTTCTCGTGCGCACCGCCAGGATGGGTCACAGCCCCATCCACCGCCGGCCCAACCTGTTGGGCATATTTCCCCAGCGCACCCGACGTGTGGTTGGTCTTTCGAGGGGTCCATTTGGTTTTACGCTCGGCGAGTTCGGCGTCGGTCAATTTTACGTTAAGGGTTCCGACGTCGGCGTCGATCTCGATAATGTCTCCGTCCTGCAACAATGCGATCGGTCCGCCGATGGCCGCCTCTGGCCCGACATGGCCGATGCAGAACCCGCGGGTGGCACCGGAGAACCGGCCGTCGGTGATGAGGGCGACCTTGCCGCCCATCCCCTGCCCGGTTAGCGCCGCCGTCGTCGACAGCATTTCCCGCATGCCGGGACCGCCGCGCGGCCCCTCGTAGCGGATCACGATCACTTCGCCTTCCTTGTAGGTCTTCTTCTGGACCGACTCGAACGCGTCCTCCTCCCGGTCGAAACAGCGGGCCGGGCCGGTAAACTTCAGCTTCGACATGCCGGCGACCTTCACGATCGCACCCTCCGGAGCGAGATTGCCCTTCAGGCCGACGACGCCACCGGTAACGGTGATGGGCTTGTCGGCCGGCCGCACCACGTCCTGGTGCGGATTCCATTTCACGCTTTTGAGGTTCTCGGCGATCGTCCGGCCCGTGACGGTAATGCAATCCCCGTGGAGGTGGCCGTTGTCGAGCAGCGTCTTCATCAGAAGCGGTATGCCGCCTACTTCGAACATGTCTTTGGCAACATAACGGCCGCCCGGCTTCAAATCCGCGACATACGGAGTCTTTTTGAAGATTTCCGCCACATCGAACAGGTCGAACTTGATTCCGCACTCGTGGGCGATGGCCGGCAGGTGCAGTGCAGCATTGGTCGACCCGCCGGAGGCGGCCACGACGGCGGCGGCGTTCTCCAACGATTTCAGGGTGACGATGTCCCGGGGCCGGATGTTGGCCGAGATCAGCTCCATGATCTTTTCGCCGGCGGCGGCGCAAAACGCGTCGCGAATCTCATAGGGCGCAGGCGCCCCGGCCGAGTAAGGCAGCGCCAGCCCGATCGCCTCGGATACCGTCGCCATCGTGTTGGCGGTGAATTGTGCACCGCACGCGCCGGCCGACGGACAGGCCACCCGCTCGATTTCGTCGAGATCCTCGTCCGACATCTCGCCGACCGAGTGCTTGCCGACGGCTTCGAACATGTCCTGCACCGTGACCTGCTGGCCACGGAACGTGCCCGGAAGGATCGAGCCGCCATAGATGAAGATCGAGGGCACGTTGAGCCGGACCATCGCCATCATCATGCCCGGCAGCGACTTGTCGCAGCCGGCGAGCCCGACAAGCGCGTCATAGGCATGGCCGCGTACGGTCAGTTCGACGGAATCGGCGATGCATTCGCGGGACGGCAGCGACGAGCGCATGCCGTCATGGCCCATGGCGATGCCGTCGGTGACGGTAATGGTGCAGAACTCGCGTGGGGTACCGCCGGCGGAGGCCACGCCCTTCTTCACCGCCTGCGCCTGGCGCATCAGCGAGATGTTGCAGGGAGCGGCTTCGTTCCAGCAGGAGGCGACGCCAACGAAGGGCTGATGGATTTGCTGGGTCGTGAGACCCATCGCGTAGAGGTACGACCGATGGGGCGCGCGCTCCGGCCCCTCCGTCACGTGACGGCTCGGCAACCTCTTCTTGATGTCGGTCTTGGCGTCCATGCCCGAAACCTGTTTCCCCAGCCGCAAGCGCTGAGGCCATCTACGACTTAGAATGATTTCACGGAGGGGTGTGGCCAAAAAGCGGCGCAACCTTCTCCGGACTGTGAGAACGCCTAAATCTTCCCCTGGTGTTGCGGTCACGCAACAATCGTGGCGCTACGGCAACCATCGCCGCGAGGCGCGTCGCATCCTCGGCGTGTATTATTTGAGAGCTCCCACCGGATAAGGTCGGATCCGAGTTCTATGGCGCCGGGCTTGCACGCACCGAAGCCGTGAACGGGATCGCAGAGTTGGCAGGCGGCATTCCCTGTGTCATTCACGCTTCACCGATTCTCGGGCTAGCCGGACGGTTCACTCCAGACGGTCGTCGCCATGTCCGAAACACCTGCCCCATCGCCATTCATCTTTGACGAACTCGCCGGGGCGATCCGGCGTCGCCGATCCGTCTACGGCCACATCAGCGGGCTTCAGCTCGATCGCGTTGCTCCCGGCGAAGCCTGGTCCAGCCTGCCGTATCGCCCGGTATTCGTCGGCGACACCGAGACCGGCGTCATCCACGGCGGCGTCGTCACCGCGCTGCTCGACGAGTGCTGCGGCATGGCCGTGCAACTGGCGCTGGACGGCACGCGCTCGATCGCGACGCTCGACCTGCGCATCGACTACCAGAAGCCGGCAACGCCCGGCCTCGACATCAAGGCGCACTCGCTGTGTTACCGTGTGACCCGCTCGATCGCCTTCGTGCGCGCGACCGCCTATCAGGACTCCGAGGACGATCCGGTCGCGACCGCGACGGCCTGCTTCATGGTCGGCGCGAACCGCACCAACATGCTGGTGGACCGGACGTCTGAATATTCCGCTGCGCCCGTGCTGGACGCGCCTGACGATCCCGATGGTCCGTTCGCCAACAGCCCGTTCGCGCGCTGCCTCGGCATCCGCATCCAGGACGATGGAACATTGATGATGCCGTTCGCCCGGCGGATCATCGGCAATCCAATTTTGCCCGCCATCCACGGCGGCATCACCGGCGCCTTTCTCGAAACGACAGCCATCGTGAACGTGACGCGCGACCTCGGAATCGAGGCAATGCCGAAGCCGATCGGCCTGACCGTCAACTACCTGCGTTCCGGCCGTGCGCTCGAAACATTCGCCAGGGCCACGATCGTCAAGCAGGGCCGGCGCGTGGTCGCGTTCGAGGCGCAGGCCTGGCAGGACGATCCGTCAAAACCGATCGCCTCTGCATTCGGCCACTTCATGCTGCGGCGCGTGCCCGGCGCGGACGAAGAATAGGCGCCCGCGTAGTTCAGGGACGCCTAGTCCACCTTCACGTTGGCGGCCTTGATCATCGGCCACCATTTCGCGATCTCGGCCTTCTGTTGCGCGCCGAGCGCATCGGGCGTCAGCTTGTCCCTCGGCGGCATCTGCAGGCCGAGATTTTCGAGTTGCTTGCGCACGGCAGGATCGTTCAGGGCATCGTTGGTAGCCGCGTTCAGTCTGGCGACGATATCCTTGGGCGTATCCTTCGGCACCCACATGCCCGACCACAGCGTCATGTGAAATCCGGGCAGGCCGACCTCGTCCACCGTCGGGATATCGGCGGCGGAATCGACGCGCTTCGAGTCCGTAATGGCATAGGCGCGGATGTTGCCGGCGCGCACCTGCTGGATCGAGTTCGAGGTCTGGTCGACGATCAGGTCGATCTGGCCGGCGACGAGGTCGTTCATCGCAGGCCCGGTGCCGCGATACGGCACGTATTGCAGTTTTGCGCCGGTGATTTTCTCGAAATAGAGCCCGGCGATGTGGCTTCCGGAACCTGCGCCTGCCGTGCCTGCCGTCGGCGGCGACGGCTGGGCCTTCAGCCAGCTGACGAATTCCGTCAGCGTTTTTGCGGGAACGGCGTTCTTGCTGACGATGATCATGGGATTGCTCGGCAGCAATGCGACCGGCTCGAGATCGGTGACGAGGTCGTAGCCGAGCTTGTAGACGGCACCGTTGGCGACGTGAGTGCCGAGATGGCCGAAGCTGATGGTATAGCCGTCAGGCGGCGAACGTACCGCACGGCCGACACCGACGGAACCGCCCGCCCCCGTCACATTCTCAACCAGCACCGCCTCGCCGAGCACTGTCTTCATGCGCTCGGCCAGAATGCGCGCCATCGCATCCGACGGCCCGCCGGCCGCGAACGGCACGATGATGGTGATGGGACGCGATGGATAGGATTGCGCCGATGCGGCTGCACCGAGGGACAACACAGCAAGAGCGGCCAGAACGAACTTTCGCATATGCATCTCCAACGCTCCCTTTCACCACTCATGGTGAGGAGCGCGGCGATGCCGCGCGTCTCGAACCATGTAGCCACTGACGGGCCTGCATCCTTCGAGACGCGGCCTGACGGCCGCTTCTCAGGATGAGGATTTACAGTTTCGCGTAGTCGATCGGCTGGTGGCGATCGAGCGTACGCGTAACCGGCGGCAGCGGATATTTAAGGCCTGTCGAGCAATTGAACAGCATCACCCGCTCATTTTTCGACACACGACCATCAGCCAGGCTTTGCTGATAGGCGGCATAGGTCGCGGCCCCCTCAGGGCACAGCAGCAGGCCTTCCGAGCGCGCCACTTCGCTCAGCGCAGCAGAAATCTTCTCGTCATCGACCGCGATGGCGAATCCCTTGCTCTGGCGCACCGCACGCAGGATCAGAAAATCTCCGACCGCCTGCGGCACGCGGATGCCCGATGCGATCGTGTGGGCGTCTTCCCAGCGTGCGGCATGCTCTACGCCTGCTTCAAAAGCACGCACCATCGGTGCGCAGCCAGAGGCCTGCACCGCGACCATGCGCGGACGCTTCGAGCCGATGAAACCGATCTTCTCCAGTTCGTCGAACGCCTTCCACATGCCGATCAGGCCGGTGCCGCCGCCGGTCGGATAGAAGATCACATCCGGCACGTCCCAGCCGAGCTGTTCGGCCAGCTCCAGGCCCATCGTCTTCTTGCCTTCGATCCGGTACGGCTCCTTCAGCGTCGAAGTATCGAACCAGCCGACCTTTGCTTTCCCCTCGCCGACGATCTTGCCGCAATCGTCGATATAGCCGTTGACGCGATAGACGGTTGCGCCCTGCAATTCGATTTCGCTGACGTTCACTTCCGGCGTGTCCGCCGGGCAGAAGATCGTGGTCTTGATGCCGCAGGCCGTTGCATAGGCGGCAAGTGCGGCGCCGGCATTGCCATTGGTCGGCATCGCCATGTGCTCGATGCCCAGCGCCTTGCCCATCGAGACCGCCATCACGAGGCCGCGCGCCTTGAACGAACCGGTCGGCAGACGGCCCTCGTCCTTGACGATGATCTCGCCGCCGCCGAGCTTCTTCGAAAGCTTCGGTAGTCGAATGAGCGGCGTCATGACCTCGCCGAGGCTGACGATGTCGGTGACCTTGCGCACCGGCAACATCTCGCGATAGCGCCACATGTCGGCGGGGCGCTGCGCCAGCGCGTCCTTGGTCAGCGCCTTCTTCACGCCGGCGAGGTCATAGCGCACCAGCAGCGGCTTGTTCGCTTTCGACAGATTGTGGATCTGGTCGGCGGCGTAGTGATCGCCTTCCATCGCGCATTCGAGATGGGTCACGAACGTCGGACGTTCGATAGTCAGATTGTCGTTGTCTTTCACGGAGGGGTCTTTCTTGTTCTTGAGGTCTTTGTATTCGTCATTACGAGCGAAGCGAAGCAATCCATCTATCTCCTCGCGGCGCTAGGGATTGCTTCGTCGCTAACGCTCCTCGCAATGATGGCAGCATCAGACGTTCAGCACGCGGCCGTAGGCATCGAGCACGGCTTCCTTCATCATCTCCGACAGGGTCGGATGCGGGAACACCGTGTGCATCAGTTCTTCCTCGGTGGTTTCGAGGTTCATCGCGACCACATAGCCCTGGATCAGCTCCGTCACCTCGGCGCCGATCATGTGGGCGCCGAGCAGTTGCCCGGTCTTCTTGTCGAAGATCACCTTGATCAGTCCCTGGTCCTCGCCGAGTGCGATGGCCTTGCCGTTGCCGACGAAGGGGAAGCGGCCGACGCGGATCTCGCGGCCGCCATCCTTTGCTTTCGCTTCCGTCAATCCGACCGAAGCGATCTGCGGATGACAATAGGTGCAGCCTGGGATGAGGTTCTTGTCCATCGCGTGCGGATGCAGCCCCTTGATGGCTTCGACACAGACGACGCCTTCATGCTCGGCCTTGTGCGCCAGCATCGGGGGGCCTGCGACGTCGCCGATGGCGTAGATGCCGGGCACATTGGTCTTCCCGTAGCCGTCGATCACGACGCAGCCGCGGTCGGTCTTGACGCCGAGCTTTTCGAGGCCGAGGCCTTCGATATTGCCGACCACGCCCACCGCCGAGATCACCCGCTCGAACTCGACCGCCTTCGGCGCCTTGCCGTCGTCGATGGTGGCGACGACGCTGTCGGCCTTCTTCTCGAGTTTCGTGACCTTGGTGTTGCTGAGGATCTTGATGCCCTGCTTCTCGAACCGCTTGCGCGCGAGGGTCGCGATTTCGGCGTCCTCGACCGGCAGAATTTGCGGCAGCACCTCGACCACGGTGACGTCGGAGCCCATGGTGTGGAAGAACGATGCGAACTCGATGCCGATCGCTCCGGAGCCAACCACCAGCAACGACTTCGGCATCCGTTCCGGCACCATCGCCTCGAAGTAGGTCCAGACCAGCTTCTTGTCGGGCTCGAGCCCGGGCAATACGCGGGGCCGCGCGCCGGTGGCGATGATGATGTGCTTGGCCTGATAGGCGCCCTCGCCCAGCGCTCCCTTCGGCCCCTCGACGGCGGACTTCTTCACGGTGACCTTGCCGGGCGCGTCGATCGAGGCATCGCCCCAGATGATCGTCACCTTGTTCTTCTTCATCAGGAAGCCGACGCCGTCATTGAGGCGTTTGGAGACGCCGCGGGAGCGCGCCACCACGGCCTTCGGATCGAACGAGACGTTGTCGGCGGACAGCCCGTAATCCTTTGCGTGCTGCATGTAGTGGTAGATCTCGGCCGAGCGCAGCAGCGCCTTGGTCGGGATGCAGCCCCAGTTCAAGCAGATGCCGCCGAGATAGTTCTTCTCGACGATCGCAGTCTTGAAGCCGAGTTGCGCGGCGCGGATCGCGGTGACGTAGCCGCCGGGGCCGGAGCCGATGATGATGACGTCGAAGGATGTGTCGGCCATGGCGGCTCCCGTTCAACTCAAGCAGTCGTCGTGCCGCGTCGGCGGCGTTTCAAAACGTAGACCCTGAACAGCCATTCGAGCGCGACGGCCAGGGCAGCAATCGCAAGGCCAGTGAGCACGATCGGCCGTGCGATATTTCGTGTCAGCGCCTCGTCGGCCAGAAATGCGGATCGCAGGAAATCGAGGCCAACGGGATTCAGTGCAACCATGGCTGCCAGCAGCATCGACATCCAGGGCCAGGTTGTTTTCACGATTTCCTTGCCCCGGGCGCGCGCCTTACACCATCATCATGACGGGGTTTTCGATCAGCCGTTTGAAGGCGCCGATCAGTTCCGCGCCGAGCGCGCCGTCGATGGCGCGGTGGTCGCAGGACATGGTTACGCTCATCATGTGCGCGGCCTCGACCTTGCCGCCCCGCACGACCGCGCGCTCCTCGCTGGCGCCGACCGCGAGAATGGTCGACTGCGGCGGGTTGATGACGGCGGTGAAATGGCTGATACCGAACATGCCGAGGTTGGAGACCGACGAGGTGCCGCCCTGATACTCCTGCGGCTTGAGCTTTCGCGTCCGTGCGCGCGCCGCGAGGTCCTTCATCTCGTTGGAGATGGTCGAGAGTGACTTGCTCTCGGCATTGCGGATGATCGGCGTGATCAGCCCGCCGGGCATCGCCACCGCCACGCCGACGTCGGAATGCTTGTGCTTGAGCATGCCGGCTTCGGTCCAGCTGACGTTGCAATCCGGCACCTGCTGCAGCGCGACCGCGAGCGCCTTGATGACGAAGTCGTTGACCGAGAGCTTGTAGAGCGGCTTCTTCTCCTTGTCCTTGGGAGCCGCCGCATTGATCTGTTCGCGTGCATCGAGCAGCCGGCCGATGTCGCAATCGATCGTGAGATAGAAGGTCGGAATGCTCTGCGTCGCCGCGGTGAGGCGCTGCGCAATCGTGCGCCGCATGCCGTCATGGGGCACGACCTCGTAGGAGCCCTCCTCGAACAACGACAGAATCTGCTTGTCCGACATCGCCGGTGCGATGGAAGGCGCGGCGGCAGGCGCCGCTGCAGGCGCCTTCAGACCCTTGCCGGATTTCGCACCCTCGACGTCGCGGGCGACAACGCGGCCGTGCGGGCCACTGCCGGTGATGCGCGAAAGTTCGATGCCGGCGTCCCTGGCGAGGCGTCGTGCCAGCGGCGAAGAAAAGATGCGGGCATCGCCGTTGCTCCTGGCCGCCGCCTGAGGCGCAGGCGCTGGAGCCACGGCAGGAGCTGCGACCGGTGCTGCAGCCGGAGCCGGCGCTGCTGCGGCGGCGGCAGGCTTCGGAGCTTCAGCAGGCTTCGCGGCAGGCGCTGCGCCCGCTCCGGCGACGGCCGCCTTCACGTCCTCGCCATCGCCAGCCAGGACCGCGATGATGTCGTTGACCGGCACGTCCTGCGTGCCCTCGGGCACCAGAATCTTCGCGATCGTCCCCTCATCGACGGCTTCAACTTCCATCGTCGCCTTGTCGGTCTCGATCTCCGCGATCACGTCGCCGGACTTGACCTTGTCGCCCTCTTTCTTGAGCCACTTGGCAAGGTTGCCCTTTTCCATCGTCGGCGAGAGCGCGGGCATCAGAATGTAGATTGGCATTG
>JAQSDT010000769.1 GCA_029946075.1 bacterium
CGAACAGCAGCAGCAGGATCGCGGTATCGCCGAACGAGGAGTTGGCTCGAATGCGCACGTCGAACAGGCGGCGATGCGTCAGCAGCGCGATGCCGACCAGACACATCAGGCCGGCGCTGCCGCCGGCGACGATCGCCAGCATCTGCTTGAAGCCATGCGAGACGCCGAGCATATCGAACACCCAGATGGGGGTCAGCAGGCCGACGAAATGGCCGAGGAAGATAAAGAGAATACCGACGTGAAACAGGTTGGATCCCCACACCAGTTGTCGCCGCCGCAGCAACTGGCTGGATCCGGTGCGCCACGTATATTGCTCGCGGTCGAACCGGAACAGGCTCCCAAACAGGAAGACGGTCAGACAGAGGTAAGGATACCAGCCGAAGACGATTGAATTGAGCGTTTGCATGGCGCTGCCTCCTTACTGCGGACGTGGCGCGGGATCGACCGCGCGTCTGGCATGGCGAAGTTTTGCGATCAGGCCTTCGTGGCCGCAGGCGCCCTGCCCCTGGCTGCCGGGACCGAACCGAACTTCTTCCTCTTCCCAGGCGGCATCGAGCGCCTCGAGATCCATTGGATCGGGATCGATACCTTTCAACAGTTCGTCGACAATCTCGCGCGACGGGGGCGCCGCCGAGATCGCGACCAGCGCATCGAACACCGCCTTGTACGTCGATCGCCGCCGTTCGAGCCGCTCAGCGAGGGCTGCGAAAATATGGGCGGTCTGGCCCAGCAGTTCGCGAGCCTCAGCGAAGGGCTGGGTCGAGAGAAATTCCAGAAACAGCGGCACGTAATCGGGCAGTTCGTTGGTGGCAATGAACAGGTCGGCCTTCTCGTACATCGCCTTGAGGTCGACCATGGCCTGGCCACGATCGCGGCTTTCGCCGTGGACGTGCTCGAACAGATGCAGCGCCAGTGTCTTGCTGCGATCGAACAGCAGGCCGTAGCGTTCCTGCAGATCGTAGAGCTCGCCGACCGCGATTTCCTCGATCAGGAGGTCGAGCGCACCGCGACAGGTCGCGGGCACCACCTTTTCGGTGTCGAGGATCGCCGGGAACTCCGGCGCCGCGTCGATCAATCCCTGGGTCGGATAGCTCAACAATGCCGACAGCACCTTGAACGTCTTCATCACGCGATCTCCATCGGGTTCTTGGCCTTGCGCGGCGAGCCGAACAAATTGGTTTCGCTTTCGCCGCCGGAGCAGCCATTACCGAAGGTAAAGCCGCAGGAACCGCGCATGTCGTAGGCATCGGCGCCAAGTTCGCGGTGCGCGGTCGGAATCACGAACCGGTCTTCGTAATTGGCGATCGCCATGATCTGGTACATCTCGTCGATCTGCGCCGGCGTGAGGCCGACCCGCTTGGCGACCACGTCGTCGACGACGCCGTCGATGGTCTTGGTGCGCATATAGGCGCGCATCGCCATCATCCGTTCCAGCGCCAGCGTCACCGGCCTCTCGTCACCCGCGGTGAGCAAATTGGCGAGATACTTCATGGGGATGCGCAGTGATTTTACATCGGGCATTCCGCCATCGAGCCCGATCTTGCCGGCGGAGGCGGCCGAGGTGATCGGCGACAGCGGCGGCACGTACCAGACCATCGGCAGCGTGCGGTATTCCGGGTGCAGCGGGAACGCCACCTTCCACTCCATCGCCATCTTCCAGATCGGCGAAGCCTTGGCGGATTCCAGCCATGCATGCGGAATACCCTGCCGCTCCGCTTCCGCGATGACCTTGGGATCGTTGGGATCGAGGAACACGTCGAGCTGAGCCTGGTACAGATCGCGCTCGTCGGGCTTGCTCGCGGCTTCCGCGATGCGGTCGGCGTCATAGAGCACCACGCCGAGATAGCGGATGCGGCCGACGCAGGTTTCCGAACACACCGTCGGCTGGCCGGCCTCGATGCGCGGGTAGCAGAAGATGCACTTCTCGGATTTTCCCGAGGACCAGTTGTAATAGATCTTCTTGTAGGGGCAGCCGGAGACGCACATGCGCCAGCCGCGGCACTTGTCCTGGTCGATCAGGACGATGCCATCCTCCTCGCGCTTGTAGATCGCGCCCGACGGACACGCCGCGACGCAGGCCGGGTTGAGACAGTGCTCACACAGCCGCGGCAGGTACATCATGAAGGTGTTTTCGAACTGCCCGTAGATGTCCTTCTGCACACCCTCGAAATTGTAGTCCTGCGAGCGCTTGGCGAACTCGCCGCCGAGGATTTCTTCCCAGTTCGGACCCCACTCGATCTTCTCGATCCGCTCGCCCGATACCAGCGAGCGCGGTCGCGCGGTCGGCATTGCCGGCATTTCCTTGGCCTGCTGCAGATGCGCGTAGTCGAAGGTGAACGGCTCGTAGTAGTCGTCGATTTCGGGCAGGTCGGGATTGGCGAAGATATTCGCCAGCACCCGCCATTTGCCGCCGATGCGCGGCTCGATCTTGCCGTTGCGCTTGCGTTTCCAACCGCCCTTCCAGCGCGCCTGGTTTTCCCAATCCTTGGGATAACCGATGCCCGGTTTGGTCTCGACGTTGTTGAACCACGCATATTCCATGCCTTCGCGGCTGGTCCATACGTTCTTGCAGGTGACGCTGCAGGTGTGACACCCGATGCACTTGTCGAGGTTCAACACCATGGCGATTTGAGCGCGGATCTTCATTCTGCGGCCTCCAAACGGGGGGTACCAGGCTGATCCGCCGTCGGCGTGTCGAGCCAGTCGACTTTCGACATCTTGCGGACAATGACGAACTCGTCACGGGTGGCGCCAACCGTGCCGTAATAGTTGAAACCGTAGGACTGCTGGGCGTAACCGCCGATCATGTGCGTCGGCTTGGTCACGACCCGGGTCACCGAGTTGTGGATGCCGCCGCGCTGCCCGGTCTGCTCGGAGCCGGGCACGTTCACGATCTTCTCCTGGGCGTGGTACATCATGCACATGCCCTGCTTGACGCGCTGCGAGACCACCGCGCGCGCAACCAGCGCGCCGTTGGTATTGAAGGCCTCGATCCAGTCGTTGTCGACGATGCCCGCGGCCTTGGCATCGACCTCGCTGATCCAGACGATCGGCCCGCCGCGCGACAGCGTCAGCATCAGCAGGTTGTCGGTGTAGGTGGAGTGGATGCCCCACTTCTGGTGCGGCGTGATGAAGTTCAGCACCACCGACGCGTTGCCGTTCGGCTTGCGGTCGATCACCGGCTTGACGGTCTTGGTGTCGATCGGCGGCCGGTAGACGCAGAAGCCTTCGCCGAAGGCGCGCATCCACAGATGATCCTGGTAGAGCTGCTGGCGGCCGGTGAGCGTCCGCCACGGGATCAGCTCATGGACGTTGGTATAGCCGGCGTTGTAGCAGACCTTCTCCGATTCAAGGCCCGACCAGATCGGCGAGGAGATGATCTTGCGCGGCTGCGCGACCACGTCGCGGAACCGGATCTTCTCGTCCTCCTTCGGGATCGCCAGATGCGTGTGTTCGCGCCCGGTGAAGGTCTCGAGCGAAGCCCAGGCCTTGACCGCGACTTCGCCATTGGTCTCCGGCGCGAGGCTGAGGATGACCTCACAGGCATCGATCGCGCTGTCGATGCGGGCAAGTCCCTTGCTCGCGCCTTCCTCGGTCACGACGCCGTTGAGCTTCTTGAGCAGGTCGACCTCATGGTCGGTGTTCCAGCTCATGCCCTTGCCGCCATTGCCGAGCTTGTTCATCAGCGGCCCGAGCGAGGTGAAGCGCTTGTAGAGGTTCGGATAGTCGCGCTCGACCACCGTCACCGCCGGCATGGTCTTGCCGGGGATCGGATCGATCTGGCCTTTCTTCCAGTCCTTGACGTCGAACGGTTGCGCGATTTCGCCGGCCGTATCGTGCATGATCGGTGTCAGCACGACGTCCTTTTCGACCCCGAGAACCTCCGGCGCCACCCGCGAGAATGCTTCCGCGATGCCCTTGTAGATGTCCCAATCGCTACGGGACTCCCAGACCGGGTCGACCGCCGCCGACAGCGGATGGATGAACGGGTGCATGTCGGAGGTATTGAGATCGTTCTTCTCATACCAGGTCGCCGTCGGCAGCACGATGTCCGAATACATGCAGGTGGTCGACATCCGAAAATCCAGCGTGACCAGCAGGTCCAGCTTTCCTTCCGGCGCCTCCTCGTGCCACTTCACATCGACCGGCTTCTTCAGGCCATGTTCGCCGAGGTCCTTGCCCATCACGCCGTGCTTGGTGCCGAGCAGATGCTTGAGGAAATATTCGTGGCCCTTGCCTGATGCACCCAGCAGGTTCGAGCGCCAGACGAACAGGTTACGCGGCCAATTCCTGGGATTGTCGGGATCTTCGCACGACAATTGAAGATCGCCGGACTTCAGCGACTTGGCGACGTAATCCTTTGCCTCCATCCCGGCCGCCGCAGCGCGCTTCGATACCTCGAGCGGATTGGTCTGCAGTTGCGGCGCCGATGGCAACCAACCCATCCGTTCGGCGCGGACGTTGTAGTCGATCATTGCGCCGTCCCACGGACCCGCGGGTGCAGTCGGCGACAGGATCTCCTTAACGTCGAGCGTCTCGTAACGCCATTGATCGGTATGGGCGTAGAACGCCGAGGTCGAGTTCATTTGCCGGGGCGGACGGCCCCAGTCGAGGCCGAACGCCAGCGGCGTCCAGCCGGACTGCGGCCGCAGCTTTTCCTGGCCGACATAATGCGACCAGCCGCCTCCGGACTGCCCGATGCAGCCGCACATCACCAGCATGTTGATGATGCCGCGATAGTTCATGTCCATGTGGTACCAGTGGTTCAGGCCGGCGCCGAGGATGACCATCGAACGGCCGCCGGTCTTCTCGGCGTTGAGCGCGAATTCGCGCGCCACCGTGATGATCTGGTCGCGCGGCACGCCGCTGATCTTTTCCGCCCAGGCCGGCGTATACGGCTCGACATCGTCGTAGGTCTTGCCGATATTCTCGCCGCCGAAGCCGCGATCGACGCCGTAATTGGCGAGGAACAGATCAAACACCGACGCCACGACGGTTTCCCCGTCGGCCAGTTGCAGCGTCCTGGTCGGTACGTTGCGCTTGAGCACATCAGGGTGATCGGTCCCGGCAAAATGATCGTGCTCGCGGTTGCCGAAGTAGGGGAAGCCGACCGACGACATGCCGTCCTTGATGTCGCTCAGCGAGAGCCGCAGCCTGGTGTCCTGGTTGCCGGACGTCTTCTCTTCCAGGCTCCATTTGCCCTTCTCGCCCCAGCGGAAGCCGACCGAGCCTTTGGGCACGACGATCTCGCCGGAGGTCTCGTCATAGGCGACCGTCTTCCATTCCGGATTGTTGACCTCGTCCATCCCCTTCACGAAGTCGGATGCGCGCAGGAAGCGCTCGGGCACGAAGTGGTCGCCCTGCTTCACCAGCCGCACCAGCATCGGCATATCCGTGTACTGGCGCACATAGTCGTTGAAGTACTTGGCCTGACGTTCGACGTGGAATTCCTTGAGGATGACGTGGCCCATTGCCATCGCCAGCGCCGCGTCGGTGCCCTGCTTGGGCGAGACCCAGAGATCGGCGAATTTCGAGGCTTCGGAATAATCCGGGCTGATCACAACGCTCTTGGCGCCCTTGTAGCGGACCTCGGTATAGAAGTGCGCGTCCGGCGTGCGGGTCTGCGGAACGTTCGAACCCCACAGGATCAGGAAGCCGGAATTGTACCAGTCGGCGCTTTCGGGAACGTCGGTCTGCTCTCCCCAGGTCTGCGGCGAGGCCGGCGGCAGGTCGCAATACCAGTCGTAGAACGACATGCAGACGCCGCCGAGCAGCGACAGATAACGTGCGCCGGCGGCATAGCTGACCATCGACATCGCCGGAATCGGCGAAAAGCCGAATACGCGGTCCGGCCCGTAAGTCTTGGCGGTATAGGCATTCGCTGCCGCCACGAGTTCGTTGACCTCGGCCCAGCTTGCGCGGACGAAGCCGCCGAGCCCGCGCTTCTGCACATAGGCGGCGCGTTTCTTCGGGTCTTCGACGATCGACCTCCATGCCGCCACCGGCGTCATCAGCACGCGTGCTTCGCGCCACAGTTTCAGCAACCGCGAGCGCACCAGCGGATATTTAACCCGGTTGCCGGAATAGAGATACCAGCTGTAGCTCGCACCGCGCGCGCAGCCGCGCGGCTCGTGATTGGGCAGGTCCGGACGGGTACGCGGATAGTCGGTCTGCTGCGTCTCCCAGGTGACGATGCCGCCCTTGACGTAGACTTTCCACGAGCACGAGCCCGTGCAGTTCACGCCATGGGTGGAGCGGACGATCTTGTCGTGTTGCCAGCGTTTCCGGTAACCGTCCTCCCAGGAACGGTCCTCGGTGGTCATCACGCCGTGCCCGCCGGCGAATTCGGCCTTGGGTCGGGTGAAGAACGACAGCCTGTCGAGAAAATGACTCATCGTAAACGTCCTTATTCGGCAGCTTGGGTGACGGGAGAAATACGGGGGCCGCGCTCGACGTCATGGAGCAGTCCGCCCTTGCGGGTGTAGACGGCCCAGGTGATCACGACGCAGATCACGTAGAAGATGAAGAACCCCCACAGCGCGCCCTGCACGCCGCCGGTGAGATCGATCGAGGTCCCGTAGGACTTCGGGATGAAGAAGGCGCCGAAGGCCGCGATCGCCGAGGTGAAGCCGGTGATGGCGGCCGATTCCTTTTCAGCCTGCCGCTGGCGGGTCAGCGCATCGGCGGTCGGCATCAGCCGGTCTATTTCCTTACGCATGATGTTGGGGATCATCTGGAAGGTCGATGCATTGCCGACGCCCGTTGCAAAGAACAGGACGAGGAACATCGCGAAGAAGCCCCAGAACGCTCCCGGCTGATCCTTGATGCCGATGAAGTAGAGAATGCCGAGCACGCCGAGCATCATCAGGAGGAAGACCCAGAAGGTGACGCGCGCCCCGCCCCATTTGTCGGAGATCCACCCCGTCGCCGAGCGCGACAGCGCGCCGACGAGCGGTCCGAGGAAGACGAACGGCAGCGCATCGACCGCCGGGAACTGGGTCTTGGCGAGCAGCGGGAAACCAGCGGAGTACCCGATGAAGGAGCCGAAGGTCCCGGTGTAGAGCCAGCACATGATCCAGTTATGCTTGCGCTGGAAGATCACCGCCTGGTCGGCGAAAGAGGCCTTGGCGGAAGCGATATCGTTCATGCCGAACCACGCCGCGAACGCGCTGGCGACGATGAACGGAACCCAGATGAAACCGGCGTTCTGGAGCCATAGCGAGGACGTCTGCGTTCCGCTGGTGACCGTTGCCGGGTCGCCGCCGAACCAGCCGAACACGCCGACCGTGATAATGATCGGCACCACGAACTGCACGGTAGAGACGCCGAGATTGCCGAGGCCGGCATTGAGCGCGAGCGCGTTGCCCTTCTCCGCCCGCGGGAAGAAGAAGGAGATGTTGGACATCGAGGAAGCAAAATTGCCGCCGCCGAAGCCGCACAACAGCGCCAGCGCGAGGAACACCGGATAAGGTGTCGACGGATTCTGCACGGCATAGCCGATGCCGACGGCCGGAATCAGTAGCGACCAGGTCGCCAGCGTGGTCCAGAGCCGGCCGCCGAAGATCGGCACCATGAAGGAGTAGAAGATCCGCAACACCGCGCCGGAGATACCCGGCAGCGCCGCCAGCCAGAACAGTTCGGCTGTGGTGAACTTGAAGCCGACCGAGGGCAGCTTTGCGACCACCACCGACCAGACCTGCCAGACCGCGAACGACAGCAACAGCGCCGGGATCGAAATCCAGAGATTGCGCCGCGCGATCGCACGCCCGCTGGTCTCCCAGAAGGTCTTGTCCTCTGGACGCCAGTCGGTGAGGACGGCGCCGGACAGCGCGCCGACATGCTCCGGCTTGTGGATCTCTTGCATTTCGGGAAGTTCGGGAAGCTTCTTCAGCGCTTCGCCAACAACGCCGCGCTCCATATACCGGATGGCCATGTGCATCCAGGCCAGCGAGCCCGCGACCAGCAGGAACAACAGCATGAAGCAGCTGGTCCACAGGCCGGTCAGGTCAACGAGCGCGCCGAACGCGATCGGGAGCACGAAGCCGCCGAGACCGCCGATCATTCCTACCAGTCCGCCGACAGCGCCGACATTCCTGGGATAATAGACCGGGATGTGCTTGTAGACGGCGGCCTTGCCCAGCGCCATGAAGAAACCGAGCACGAACACGGTCACCGTGAACGGCACCAGCCCCATCTCGAGGTGGAAGCCCACCGTGCCGTTGACCGTCTTCACCAGGTAATCGGTTGGCGGATAGGACAGAACGAAAGTCGCGGCGACGCCGACCAGGAAGGTCCAGTACATCACCCGCCGTGCGCCGTAGCGATCGGAGAGATGGCCGCCATAGGCGCGGAACACGCTGGCCGGCAGCGAGAACATCGCAGCGACCATGCCGGCGGTTTTGATGTCGACGCCGTAGACCTTGATCAGGTATTGCGGCAGCCACAGCGCCAGCGCGACGAAAGCACCGAACACGAAGAAATAGTACAGCGCGAAGCGCCAGACCTGAACGTTCTTCAACGGCTCAAGTTCCAGCCACGCGCTCGTCGGCTTCTGGTTCTTCTCTCGCCGGGCACGAACGACGGGGTCTTCTTCTGAGAAAAACCAGAACGCGATGCCCATCAGGCCAATCGCGAGCGCCCAAACCTGGGCGACGGTCTGCCAGCCATAAGCCACCAGCACGAACGGCGCGACGAATTTGGTCAGGGCGGCCCCTACATTGCCGGCGCCGAAGATGCCAAGCGCGGTGCCCTGCTTGCCCGCGGGGTAAAATCGCGAGACGTAGGCCACACCAACTGCGAACGAACCGCCGGCGATGCCGACAAAGAATGCGGCCACCAGGAATTCGGGGTATGTGTGTGCCCAGGTCAGCAGGTAGGTTGCGACCGCAGCGGCCAGCATGACGACGGTGTAGACCCGCCGCCCGCCATATTGATCGGTCCAGATGCCCAGCAACAACCTGATCAGCGATCCACTGAGGATCGGCGTGCCGACGAGAAGGCCGAACTGGGTGTCATTAAGCCCCAGCTCCTGCTTGATGCGGATGCCGATGATCGAGAAGATCGTCCAGACTGCGAAGCAGATCGTGAAAGCGATGGTTGAAAGCCAGAGCGCCCGGCCCTGATGCGCAGTGGTTGTTGCATCCATGATGATCCCCTCGCCAGTTCGTGTGCTGGGGTATGGATCGCCCGAAATACAGACTTGAAGTTTGCGCTACGTCAAATTGTAGTGCGATGAGGTGAAATTTGTCGCCGCACCACGTGAATTCCCGCGAACAGCCGGTTGATTCATGTCAATGTTGATCCATGTCAATGCGGGCTGCGCGAAGCAGCTAAACCATGTTTTTCTACGGCTGACCTGTACCAGGTTCCTGATCGTCGTCGATGCCGACATCAATGTGCGCGATTGGGCGGACGTCGTCTGGAGACGCCCTGCCGTTGCCGATGATGGCCATTTTGGCGTCCACGCCGCTGACTGAAAGTGTGTAGGTGTGGGAGGCCGACGATTGCTCAGCAGCTTTACCGCATACGGTCGATCCCGATGGTGAGCGCCATTCGTCGTCCCAAGGTCAGTTGACTGCTGCGAAACCAAGCGACGCTCGGGCGACTGGTGCGATGCGTGCTGGAGTCCAGGGCGGATCGAACGTCATCACCACGTCGACCGAGCCAACGCCCGGCACTCGCGCCGCACTGTTCGCCACGCCTTCCTTCAGGAAACCGGTCGCGGGGCATCCCGGGGTGGTGGCCGTCATGGTGATTCGAACGGCGTTTTCGACGACCGAGATGTCGTAGACGAAGCCGAGATCGACGATGTTGTGACCGAGCTCGGGATCGATCACGACGCGCAGCGCATCCCGGATCCGGTTGACCAGGTCGCCCGTCATGATGGCGTCCTGACGGTCAATTCGTAGGTGGCGCCATCTGGCGTAAACCCGCCGAGCCAGCGAAACCCACGCTTCTCGAGCTGCGGGAACAGGAACACCGGCTCGCGGCGCAGCAGTGCCGAAAGGGTCTCACCAGGTCCCAGCCTTTCGGCTGCCGCAAGGATCCGGACCATGGGCTCCGGGGGATCGAGGTCGCGATTGTCGAGCCTGACGGCGGGCTCAGGCCAATTGTCGAAGCCTGGAGTGCCGGCGGGAGCGGCCATCTGCTGCGCCGCCTCCGGCGTGAACAGAACCTCCCACTCACCCGCGTCGAGCGCCCGCTCGGAGTGCGCGAAGCCCTTGTCGGCCATAACGCCGAACAGCGGGATCGGCTTGAAGGTCGCATAGAGGCGGAGCCCCTGCCCGGGCTCGAGCCGTTCGAGCGCGGACATGATGACCGAGAACGGCTCGCCACCTGCACGCAGGATTGGACGGACGTCGACGTCAATGTAGTCAGTCATGTTTCTTCCTTTCATTTCGTCTTCAGTTCCTTGCGAACAGCAGATGGGGCGCGCGGGCGCCGCCCGAAAGGCGCAGCGGGCCCGCGACATCCGCAAGCCGCCGCGTCCGGATCACTTCGCGAACGATGCCGATGACCCCGGCGGTCATCGCCATAGCAGCGACCCGGAATGCCGACGGTTGGCCGA
Source organism: bacterium (assembly GCA_029946075.1). Lineage (GTDB taxonomy): Bacteria > Pseudomonadota > Alphaproteobacteria > Rhizobiales > Xanthobacteraceae > Bradyrhizobium. Next base: position 10,568 of record JAQSDT010000769.1, read on the forward strand.
TCAGCAGCATCAGCGTTCCGGTCCAGACGGCCGCGTAATAGATCACGAACCACTTCGATGCCCTCCCCTCCGCGACGAGGTCCTGAACGCGGGGAGTCGGGGCTCGTCCCATCACCGGACCGTAGGTTTCGAGCCAGGTCAGAAACGCCACGATCTTGTAGAGCTTGGCGAGAACCAGACCTGAGAGCCAGCCGAAGACGGCGAGGAAGACGAGCGCCCCGACATGCCCGGAAAAGTCGCTGGTCACGAGGAGCGCGGTACACAGCAGCGCCGTCCCCGCCAAGCTCGCGAAGGACAAGGTCGCCATCCGCGTGTTGAGTTCGAGCTTCCGCCGCTTGCGGTCGCGGAAGATGTCGAACACATCGCGCCCGTATAGAGCGGAAGTCGCAAGGCCGAGGACGGCGGCAATCAGTAGCACGACGTTCAACCCGGAAGAGATACCGATCGCGAGGGTTCCGCCGGCCATCGTGACGGCGATTGCGAGCCCGCCCGCTACCAACGTGGTACCGCTCTTGCGGTCGTCGACATCCGGCGAGAGCATGAACATGGACAATAGCCGATAGCTCACGCCCATGGCCGTCAACGTCAGCCAGCCGCCAAGACCGGCGATCGCGTGCAGCGGAACCCCGGCGGCCAAAACGGAACCCCCGGTCGCTCCCGCCCATCCCGCGAGCGCAAACGCAAAGAC
>JAQSDT010000770.1 GCA_029946075.1 bacterium
GCGGTGCCGATGATCGGCGGCATGATCTCCTCGACGCTGCTGACGCTGATCGTCATTCCCGCGATCTATGCATTGGTCAAGGGCGTGGAGCTGGGGAGAACGCGAAAGCCTGCGATACCGGCAGAGCCCGCGCAGGCCGGAGCGTGACGGAGACGAGCCGACAGGCTCATCGGGAAAACGTCTACGGCACCAAACCCAGCTCGATCTCCTCTGGTCGGCACAATCGAAAGTGGACTTCGAATTCACGGCCAGCGATCGTCGGTACCCGGCTGCAGCCTTTCCCGGATGTCCTCGGAGCGAAATATCCTCAGAATCTCCAGCGGAAATTGCCTTTGACGGCATTGTCGCGGCTCTGCCGGGCGAACTGGCCGGTCCACGAAATGCCGTGCGTGGCGTTTTAAGCAACGGCCAGGTCGAGGCCGGCCTCGGCGACCAGCGCATCGCCCGCAATCGGTGAGCCCGCCAGCGCGAAGGCTGCGCCACCGGATTGGAACGCGAGTGCAGCCACCGGCGTGATGTCTCCCAGCGCATGACGCCAGGCCAGCGTGCCGCGGGCGGTCAACGTGCTCGTGAGCGCCGTTGCACCGCGCGCGCCAAGGGTGGTGTAAGTCGTGGCGAGCCTCGCCGATCCGGTTACGGCCGCTACGCCGAGTTCGTTGATGCCGCCATCAACGTCTACGAACGCGATGTTTGCGAACGGCTCCAGTCCGCCGGCTGCAAATGCAAACTGGTAGGCGACTTCGCCAAACACCTGGGTTGTCTGGGAAGCGTAGTGGCCACGCTGGGGTCCGCCCAGGTTCACCACGGTGACCTGCCGGGACGTGAAGACGTCGTTCCAGGAGAAGCTGGCTCCGCCGCGAAGCCCCCATGCGCCGGCCTGACCGCCGCCATAGAGCGCGATATGATAGCTGTCGGCTGAGCCGGACGCTGCGATTCCAGGGGATTTGAAGATGGATTGGCTGTATCCGCCGGCCAGGCCGATCCGCCATCTGCCGTTGAGAGTGATGTCGATGCCGGAGATCACGCCGCCGAGCGATTGATCGGTTCGCGCCGCATTGCCATCGCCCTTGAGCGATCCCCAGCTGCCCAGCGCCTGCGCCCAAACCGCGTAAACCTGGGGGGATGTCGGCGCGGCGGCCAGCGGCGGCGCCTTGTAGAACGGTATGGCCCTCACGGCGGCGTAAGCGTTGCGCGGCGCCTCGGGCGCGTAGGACAGGGCGTTGCCCGCCGGAGCCAACGGGGTGCCGTAGGCGAAGTCCTGGCGCAAGCGGTCCGTCACTGCGTCACGCAGATAGTGCGACTGATCCGACAGCATGCTTGCGGCGTTGGCATGGATCGAAGCATTGCTCAGACTGGTAAAGGCAGCGCGCGCCTGCGCTTCGCTTGCCCCCACCACCTGCTGCCATAGCGGATTGGTTGACGCCGCGGCATCCAGCGCATTGGCCACCGCCGTTTCGTTGCGTGTCGTAGCCAGCTCGGCGAACGCCCCCGCGCCGCGCGACGTCGTCAGGTAGGCGTTGAAGCCGTCACCGTGGAGCGCAAAATTGAGGAACGGAAAATCGGCAATTCCCACAGCCGGCGACGTATTTGCCAGCCCGCCACCGGTGGTAAGAATCGTATAGGTCTTGCCCGGCAGTACCGGCGCGGATGCCTTGTTGGTATCATGGGCGATCTCGAATACCGAACTTTGAATATTCGCGCTGCCGGACACCTTGACGAGGTCGCTCGTGTCTCCGTTGATCTCGACGTAATATCGGGAGCCCGGTCCCATATTATAGTTGCCGTTGATGTTGATGGTGCCGACCGAATTTCCGGGTGAGACGGTGCCGCCATTGTTGTTGGTATTGCCTAACGCGCCGGTCCCCGACAGCGTCGCGCCACTGTTGATGTTGACGATCGACGAACTCGCGATCGAACCGTTCACAACCAGATGGCCGCCGTTGATGTTGGTTGCGCCGGTGTAGGTGTTGATGCCCGAGAGCACCTGCTTGCCGCCGGCGATTGTCAGGCCTCCGGCACCCTGGATGGTGCCAGCATAGGTGGTTGAACCTCCAGCTATCGTCAGGGTAGTCGCCCCCAACGTCACATGGCTGTTGGCTACGCCATCCAGCGTCCGGATTGTCGCGCCCAAATTGGTGCTGGAGATGTCGAACGTGCCGAATGCATTGGTGAGGTTGACCACAGCGGAGCCTTCGATACGTCCCGCTCCGACCAGTTCAACGGTCCCGCCAGAGATGATGACGTCGCCGATGATGACGCCGCTATTTTCGGTTTTGCCTCCGGTATTGATCAGAAGGCCGGAAAAGTTGGCGGTGAGAGCCCCGATCGTATTGTTGTTGAACCTGTTTGCGTTGGACAAGGTCCCGGTCATCAGCGAATTGTTGTCGATCGTTCCGTCATTGTAGACCGTGTTCGAAATTTTCCAGGTTCCGTTGTTGACGATTGATCCCCGATTGAGGGAGGAATCGCTCGTCCATACGCCTGTTGCAGTATTGAGGACGCTTCCGTAGTTGTGGAAAAGTTTTCCTGCGAGCGTCCCGGAGTTGGTAATGGACCCCGAGTTGTCGAAACGCCCCTCAAGTTGGCCGCCTGCATCGACCGTGATCTGCCCACTGTTGAGCAACCCTGAGTCTTGAACGCGCAATATCGAGCCCGTACCCACCGACAAGGTTGCGGAGTTGCTGGATCCGCCACCGATGGTCCAGCTTGCACCAACAAGATCAAGCCGTCCCGACTGAATATCCAGGACCAGCGGGCTGCCGGACTGTGTACCGGTTATTGTCCACGTGCCCGATCCGGATTTGATCATTCGGCCGAAATTGACGTACTGCGAATTCAACGCGCTGACATCGAACGACGAATCCGACGCACCGCTGTCAAGTACCAGCCTGTCCTTTTCACTGAATGCCACCACGCGGCCGAAAATCGAAGCGCCGTTGTGGAGAGTCAGGCTGTTGACGCCCCCCGTGAAAACAATGGCGGGGGCGAGTATCCCAAGCTCTTCCCAGCCTGGAACATAACCTTCAATTGGCATGCCCTTGGGCATATCGCCATTGATCCCGCCGCCCACCGATCCGGCGGCGCCCATAACAATCTGCAAATTTTGGCCCTTGATGCCGACCCCGCCCGCGCCGGCAGATCCAGGGCCGTCGCGCAGCAAAGTGCTCTCCTCGTAGTAGCCGCTGCCCTCGCCGCCATCGCCACCTGTTCCACCTCTCACAGCCGCATTGATCGTGACTGTAGCTCCCGCTGCGTTGGTGAACAGCAGTCCGATTCCACCGCTCCCGCCACCGCCACCTAATGACCGATGTCCGGAGGCAGCATTGCCGCCATTGCCGCCATTGCCGCCGGTCTGAGATTGAGTAATCGTAACGTTGTTTGCGCCGGTCAGGACCAGGCCGTACCCGCCGGCGCCGCCACCTCCGCCGTATGCGTCGAGACCTGAAAAATATTCTGGAACATTACCACCGTTGCCTCCGTCGCTGCCTCGATAGGAGCCACCTGCATACGTGCTTCCAACAAAGCCGTGGACGCCGCCACCGCCGCCGCCGCCGAGTGAACGCCCGTCTGCGCCGGTCTCGGCCGCAGTGAGCGGCGAAACCTGAGCGCCAGCGGCCTTTCCGACGGTCTCTCCGTGGCCGCCTGAGCCGCCTATTTGGTATCCTGCGCCACCACCGCCACCGCCGCTGGCCATGGTTGCCCCGCCGACATTAAACGCTGAGATTGGGCCGCCTGTGCCGCCTGTGCCGCCTGTGCCGATCGGGTTGTCCTTGCCGGCTTCGCCCTGACATCGGAAACGTCCCACACAATAAGTTCCGCCCGCACCGCCGTCCGCGATCGCGGAAACGGAAGTCGCGGTCAATCCGGCAACCAGGACGGCGCCGCGAAGCAACACGGTGGGGGTGGCAACCAGAGCGATCGTCGCCAAAAGCGCGGCCGTGCCGCGATTGATCTGCCCGCGCCGAACAACAGCCGCGCGGGTTTGGGGCGGCACAAGAAGGTACAATGGGAACTCCTCGGCACCCAAATTGACGACGTCAACAAATTTCGCGTGCCCTTGCGGCGACAGTCGCGACCGGTTGAGCAGGCTTATTGATAGCGGGTGGAGCCGAACAACGTCCGGGATATGTCGCTCATAAACTCATCCCGCCATGCGTATTCGGATGATTGCGACCTTAATGCCACAGAATGAGGCGACAGAGCGGGCAATGCCGGATCTTATGAGTCCACGCCGTGGGGAGATCGAGGGCCGAGAAAACCGGGCAGCGCTGCTGCCTGCTTCAGCCATTTGGCCATCTGGGCCTCGTCGATTTCGTCGGCTTCATGCCTTCTTGCTCTTGCCGGCTTTCGCGGGAGTCGCAGGCGTTTTCCTCTTTGCGGCGGCTTTCGTCTTCACTTTGCTCTGGTTGAACACGATAGCGGCGCGCGCCAGCGCCTTCAGTGCGCGCGCGTTGATCTTGTCGCCTTCGAAGAAATCGATCGCGCGCCGCTGGTTGCCTTCGAGGCCGGCGTTGAAGAGTTTGTCGGGATCGGGCAGGCGCGCGCCGTAGTCGAAGGTCAGCCTGACCTTGCCCTTGTGGGCGTTGCCGACGGCGATGATGCCGCCATGCGACCACACCGGGCTTCCCATCCATTTCCACTCTTCGACGATTTCCTTGTCGGCCGCCAGGATGCATTTGCGGACGGCGGCAAAAGTCTTGCCGCGCCAATCCTCGATCCCGGCAATGAGCTGGTCGATTTTTTCGGATGCACCCATGGGAGATCCTGTCGTTATGGCCTGCGAAAAAATAGTCAGGCGGTGGCGCGCGACGCAAGCCGCCGGACCCAATGGCCCTTCCACATCCACAATCCCGTCAGCAGCATCATCGGGAAGAAGACGTACCGCGTCGGTGTTGCGTAGTCGGGCAGTACCTCGAACGGGCTGTAGATATAGCCGATGATCGGAATGGCCAGGACGATATGGATCCAGCGACAGATCAGGCGTTGGGTAGAGGTGTCCATGGTGAGTACATACTCCAGTCAGTGTTGGTGGATTTGATTTGGCCCGGGCTTAATCCGGCCGCGCGACGACCTGTTCCAGATTCTCGAGGAACTTCTGCCAGCCAAAGCGTGCGCCACCAAAAGCCTGCTCCTGATCGGGGCGGAAACCTTCCTGTTCGACGCGCAGGTGCGTTCCTGCGTGCGTAGCGGTGAGGGTGAAGGTGACCACGCTGGTCAGATCGAAGGCGGGGTCTTCGTGCTTGAAGTTCCAGGTGTAGGACAGTGTCCGGTTCGGTTCGACCGTGAGCACTTCGCAGTCCAGCACGCCGCCCCAGTCGCCGCGCAGGTTGAACTGGTGGCCGACGACAGGGACGAAGTCGTTCTTCATCAGCCACTCTTCGATCAGATGCGGCTGGGTGAGCGCGCGCCACAGCTTTTCCGGCGCATGCGCAAACTCGCGCTCGACGGTGACGGAGCGCGTTTCGGTGGCGGTCTGGTTCATTGGTCCATCCTTTTGAGGAGATCGTCGAGATGATCGAAGCGGCGTTCCCAGAAGCCCGCCATCTCGCGGGTCCAGTCGGCGAGCGGGGCGAGGGCGCCGAGTTGCGCGCTGTAATGCGTCTGCCGGCCTTCATGACGGTCGCGCACCAGCCCGGCCTGCTTCAGCACCCCGAGATGTTTCGAGACCGCCGGCTGCGAGACGCCGGCCCGCGCCGTCAGGTCGCCGACGGTCTTCTCGCCTTCACGGCACAATCGTTCGAACAGCGCGCGCCGGGTCGGATCGGCGAGGGTCCTGAACAGAACATCCTGAGCATTGGGCATGGCAATCAATAGCTCGCTGGTTATTTATTAACGCATAACTCATGGGCTATGGATCAGTCAACCCCCTCGAAATGCGCTCCTGTCGCAGGTGATATGATACCGAAGAGATGCCGCGCCGCTACTGTGCATGGGGTTGTTTTCGATATTTTGTTTTGCACACTCCCGGCTTCGAGCCGAAGCGCCCGGCCGACACGGCAACGGCTACGGTTCGCACCGCTTACATACGCTGTCGGTTATGAATTCGGGACGCGCGGAGAGGCCGCTAGTTGCGGACGATCGAGCCGGAGCGGCCGATCAGCCTGGCCAGCTGCTTGAAGCGGCTGCCGACGCGGTCGGCGACGAGGTCGACCATGCGATGCTCGAACACCAGCATCAGCTTGCGGTCGCGGCTGCGGAAATGCGTCGCCGGCAGCACGCCGGTGCGCGCGGCCGAGATCAGATGCGCGACGCGGAATGCCGCGCCGAGAATGCGGGCGCGCTCGTCCATCGCCGGCGGCACCAGCTCGCGGATCCGCGCCGGCGGTTCGTTTTCCTCGCTGAGGCCGGCATAGCGATAGAACACCGACAGCGCCACGAAGGCACGGCCCTGATGGCTGATCGATCCGAAATTGCCGTTGGTGATGAGACTCAGCGTCTCTTCACCGCGATGATCGGGATGCACGCGCCAGCCGATATCGGAGAGGAGACATGCGGCATGGCGCAGCCGGCGGTCCTCCTCGGTCTCGCGCAGCTTGACCACCCGAAACAGCCGGTCGGTCCACGATACCAGCTCCTCGGCATGGCGCGCGGAGCGCGACAGCAGGCCGTTGAGGGTCTGCGCGGCGCAGATGAAGCCGTCCTTGGCGCGCTCCTGCGCCGGCAGCATTTCGTAGAGCAGGCCTTCGCGCACGCCGAAGGTCGAGAACACGATCGTCTTCGGCCTGGCGACGCGGATGATGTATTCGAGCACCAGCGCCGCATAGGTCAGCAGCGGACGCCGTGCGTCGGCCACCACCTCGATATTCGCCAGCATGTCGGCGGCTGCGAGCCGGCGCAGGCGGCGCGCGAAATCCAGCGCCTCGGCCGCGGGGATCGAATAGCCGTGCATCACCTTGAGCGGATAGCCGCTCTGGACGATGTGGATGCGCGCCAGCGCGCGCCAGGTGCCGCCGACGGCATAGAAGGTGCGGCCGCGGCCGGCCTTGAGCTGGGCGACGCCGGTCAGATCGCTGCGGACGATGCGTTCGGCGCGTTTGAGCGATTTATCCGACAGGTCCTGCAGCGCCAGGCTGCCGAGCGGCAGCGTGACACCGCTACTGACGCGGTTCTTTCTCACGTCGATCAGTTCGAGCGAGCCGCCGCCGAGATCGCCGACGACGCCGTCGGGATGGTGGATGCCGGAGACGACACCGAGCGCGGAGAGCTTCGCCTCGCGCGGTCCCGACAGGATTTGAATCTTGGCGCCGCAGATGCGCTCGGCCCTGGCGATGAAGTCAGGACCGTTGCTGGCATCGCGGCAGGCGGCGGTGGCGATCGCATAGACGCGGCCGACCTGCTGGATCCTGCACAGCGCCCGAAACCGCCGCAGCGACGTCAGCGCCTTGGCGACGGCGTCGGCAGACAGGAGCCCGGTGCTCTGCACCTCGCGGCCGAGCCCGCACAGCGCCTTCTCGTTGAAAATGGTGACGAGGCTGCGCGTCATCGTTTCGTAGACGACGAGACGAACCGAGTTCGATCCGATGTCGATGACGGCGACGCTGGAAGCGCGCTTGCGCGGGCGCTTCACAGCCACGTCCCCTTATGAGGACTGCTGGCGCTCGTTCCGGCGCGTGAGGCGGCGCGGCGAAGATTCCTTGAGAGACTTTCCACGGCCTGACAGACTCGGATTCGTCATGAAGTAGTTGTGCAGATTGAACGGCTCTTCGCCTTTCGCGGCCTTCATACGCGTTGACGACCCGTCCGGCAACAATTGCCAGCTCTGCTCGGTATCCTTCAGATTCGCGACCATGATCTGTTCGAGAACCTGCTGATGCACCGTGGGATTTTGCAGCGGACAGAGCACTTCGACCCGGCGGTCGAGGTTCCGCGGCATCATGTCGGCCGAGGAGATATACACAGCCGCCTTGGGGCCGGGCAGGCCCTGACCCATACCAAAGCAGTAGATCCGGCCGTGTTCCAGGAAGCGGCCGATGATCGACTTGACCCGGATGTTCTCCGACAGGCCCGGCAGGCCCGGCCGCAGGCAGCAGATGCCGCGGACGACGAGGTCGATCGACACGCCGGCCTGCGAGGCCTCGTACAGCGCGTCGATGATGTCGGGATCGACCAGCGAGTTCATCTTCATCCAGATCGCGGCAGGCTTGCCGTGCTTGGCGAAATTGGTCTCGCCCTTGATGTGTTCGATGATGCGCTTGCGCAGCGTCAGCGGCGACACCGCCATCCGTTCGATGTCGCTCGGTTCGGCATAGCCGGTGATGTAGTTGAAGACGCGCGCGGCATCGCGGCCGATGATCGGATCGGACGTGAAGTAGGACAAATCCGTATAGATGCGCGCTGTCACCGGATGATAGTTGCCGGTGCCGGTGTGCACATAGGTGGTGAGGTTGCCGCCCTCGCGGCGCACCACCATCGACAGCTTGGCGTGCGTCTTCAGCTCGATGAAGCCGTACACGACCTGTACGCCGGCGCGTTCGAGGTCGCGCGCCCAGCGGATGTTGGCTTCCTCGTCGAACCGCGCCTTGAGCTCGATCAGCGCAGTGACGGATTTTCCGGCCTCGGCAGCTTCCGCAAGCGTTCGCACGATCGGCGAATTGTTCGAGGTGCGGTAGAGCGTCTGCTTGATGGCGACGACATCGGGATCGCGCGCCGCCTGCTGCAGGAACTGCACGACGACGTCGAAGGATTCATAGGGGTGATGGACGATCAGGTCCTTCTGCCGGATCGCGGCGAAGATGTCGCCGCCATGGTCGCGCACGCGCTCGGGATGGCGCGGCACGTAGGGCGTGAATTCGAGATCCGGCCGGTCGACGCGCGTGAGTTGCGAGAGCTCGTTCATCGCCAGCACGCCATCGACCAGAAGCACCTCGTCGTCCGCGGCGGAAAGCGCCTGCTGCACGAAGGCGCGCAGCGCTTCCGGCATCTTGGCTTCCATTTCCAGGCGGATCACCGAACCGCGCCGGCGCCGCTTCAGGGCGGTTTCGAACAGGCGGACCAGGTCTTCGGCCTCTTCCTCGATTTCGAGTTCGGAGTCGCGGATGATGCGGAAGGCGCCCTGGCCCTTGACGGTGTAGCCGGGGAACAGGCGGTTGATAAACAGGCCGGTGGCCTGCTCCAGCGGGATCAGATGCACCGAGCCGTCCCTGGGCTCGTCCTTGGCCTGGGGCATGCGGATGAAGCGGTCGATTTTGCCGGGCATGCGGATCAGCGCATTCATCGGCTTGCCGTCGGTGGCGCGCGCCAGTTGCAGGGCGATGGTGAAGCCGAGACTCGGGATGAACGGGAAGGGATGCGCGGGGTCGATCGCCAGCGGCGTCAGCAGCGGGAAGATGTTGCGGAGGAAGTGATCCTCCAGCCAGGTCCGCTCCGCCTTGCTGAAATCGTGCCCGTCGACGAGCGTGATGCCGGTCTCGGAAAGGGTGGTGCGCAGGTCGCGCCAGATCGCCTGCTGATCGGACGCCAGTTCCGAGACCGTCTTGTTGATGAGCGCGAGCTGCTCGGAGGGTGTCATGCCGTCGGGGCTGCGCTCGGCGATGCCTTCGCGGACCTGCGCCTTGATACCGGCGACGCGGACCATGAAGAACTCATCAAGGTTATTGGCCGAAATCGACAGGAACCGGACCCGTTCGAGCACGGGATGGCTGGGATTGACGGATTCCTCGAGCACCCGGCGGTTGAAATGCAGCCAGGACAGCTCGCGATTGATGAAGCGCTCGGGGCTTGCGGCAATCGCGGGAGGGGCTTCGGCCGGCGCTTCTTTTTCTTTTATTTCAATAACTTGTGCCGATTCCATGAGGCTTTGATCCATCTCGGGCCAGGGCGCAGACGCGGGTTTAGGGGAATGCGGCCAACAGCATGTGATATTCCGATGACGTTTCAATGACATTGATGTTCCGCCGCGGGCCGCCGTCAAGGCGGCAGGCGGTAGCAGCACCGGCCGGATCAGCCGTGCCGCAGCAGTTCGGCGGCCAGCGCCCGGGTCACCGGCCGGCCCAGGCGGAGGGCTTCGCGGTCCAGCAGATCGACCGCCTGGCGGGCGGCGGCATAGGACCGCTCGATCCGGGTCGTCAGATAGCTCACCACGGTCTCGTCGATGCTGAGCTGGCGGTCGGCGCAGAATTTGACGATCAGGCCGCGGAACAGAAGGTCGTCCGGCGCCAGCAGCGTCACGGCCGGGAGCGCGCGCAGGCGCGAGCGCAAGTCGCGCAGTTCCACCTCGAAGGCCGACGGCGGGACGCGCGCCGTGATCAGGACATAGGCCTCGTCTTCTCGCGCGAGGTTCAGCAGATGGAACATCGCGCGTTCGTCGAACTCGGCCGGCTTCAGATCCTCGACCACGAGCGCGCCGGTCGCCAGCGCGCCGGGAACGGCGGCGGCGGTCAGGATGTGCGCCGAGGTGGAGCGCGCGCCGGCCTGTTCGGCCCAGATCGCGGCGAGGTGGCTTTTGCCGGAACCTTCGGGCCCGGTCAGCAGCATGACGCGGTTCGGCCAGTCCGGCCAGCTCTCGACCAGCGTCAGGCCGGCCGCATTGGCCGGGCCTTCGAGGAAATTGTCGCGCGTCAGGCTTTCCGCATGCGGCAGCGCAAAGGCAAGCTGACGAGGTTGAACGCGGACGGCCACGCTGGTCTCCAGGCGAGATCTTGGTACCGATGCGCGATCTAGCTGGCTTCGATCGTGCTCATGTGCCGCACCCACTCGACGAGATAGAGCGAGACGGAAACCAAAGTAAAGACGGTAACAAAGCCCATCAGAATCAAGTCATAGGGCGTTGGCTTGAAATTGAAACCCAGCGACGCCAGCACCAGCGCTGCGAACGCCACCTGAGCCACCGTATTGAGCTTCGACACCATCAGCGGTTTCATCGGGATCGGCTTGTCGAACAGCCATGACACGATCACCGCCGTGACGATCATGATGTCGCGCGACACCACCAGGATGACGATCCACAGCGGCACCGCGCCCCAGATGCCGAGCGACACGTAGATCGACACCAGCAGCGCCTTGTCGGCCAGGGGGTCGAGCAGGGCCCCGAGTTCGCTGGCCATGTTGAAGCGCTTGGCCAGGAAGCCGTCGACGGCGTCGCTGACTCCGGCAATGACGAAGATGGCGAATGCGATTTCCATCTGCCTGGAGGAGATCGCCCAGACGATGACGGGCACCAGGATGATACGTCCCAGCGTAATGATGTTCGGAATATTCACACGGGCACTTTTGTATGTCGTTGTATCATATCAGGTTT
>JAQSDT010000771.1 GCA_029946075.1 bacterium
TCATCGTTGCCGACATCACCAGCCTGCGCGTTGACGCCATCGTCAACGCCGCTAATTCGTCGCTCCTCGGCGGGGGCGGCGTCGACGGCGCGATACATCGCGCTGCCGGTCCCGATCTTCTCAGGGAGTGCCGCACGCTGGGTGGCTGTGCGACGGGCGACGCCAGGATCACCAAAGGTTATCTTTTGCCGGCACGGCACGTGATCCATGCCGTCGGGCCGGTCTGGCACGGTGGCCATGAGCGCGAGGATCGGTTGCTCGCATCCTGCTATCGCCGTGCGATCGAACTATGTCGGGCCAACGCGCTTTCGTCGCTGGCTTTTCCCGCGATCTCCACCGGCGTCTATCGCTTTCCCCCCGAACGGGCGGCCGGCATTGCCGTCAAGGCGGTCGTCGAAGCGTTGGCGAACGCAGCCGATATCACCAGCGTCATCTTCTGCTGCTTCTCCTCTGACAGCAGCCTGCTGCATGAAGCGGCATTGGCTGCCTACGGCAGCCCTTGTACCTGACCCCGTCTTCGCTACACTCCTCCCCGAATTCTGGAGGGGCCGATGAATTCACGTTATTTGCCGGGCGCATTCGCTGCCGGCGTGTTGTTGCTGGCAGTTGCATCGGCCCGGGCCGAAGGCACCTTCGAGATTCCGGCAGGCGCTAAATTCAATCCTGACAGACTGGCGAAGGTCACCGAGTTCTTCAGGAACGAGGTTGCGACCGGAAAAATCGCGGGTGCCAACGTCCTGATCCGGCAGCGCGGCAAGGAGGTCTATCACGAGACCTTCGGCGTCCAGGACGTTGAGTCCAAAAAACCAATCAATGACAAGACCATCTTCCGCCTGTCGTCGCTGACCAAGGCGATCACGTCGGTCGTGGCGATGCAGCTGATCCAGGACGGCAAGATCAAGCTCGACGATCCCCTCTCGAAATACATCCCTTCGTTTGCCAACATGAAGGTTGGCGTCGAGAAAAAGGCCGGTGACGGCAGCAAGACGCTCGAACTGGTGGAGATGGTTCGCCCGATCACCATTCTCGACCTGCTGCGTCACACGTCAGGCATCACCTACGGCTTCTACGGCGACAGCCTGGTGCGCAGGGCCTACAAGGAAGCCAATCTCTATGCCGGCGAGTTCGATCTTGCCGAATTTGCCGAACGGATCGCCAGACTGCCGCTGCACAACCAGCCCGGTGCGCTCTGGCAATACGGCCATTCCACCGACATCCTGGCGCGGGTCATGGAGATCGTGTCCGGCAAATCGCTGCTCGAAATCGAGAAGGAAAAGCTGCTCGGTCCGCTCGGCATGGTCGATACCGGCTTCTTCGTCATCGAGCCGGAGCGGCTGGCGCGCCTCGCGCAGCCGGTGCCGAACGACAGCGATTTCCGGGTCGGCCGCCTGTACCGGACCGAAGTCAAACAGAAGTGGGAATCCGCCAGCGGCGGCATGGTCACGACCATGGCGGATTTCTCCCGCTTTGCGCAGATGCTGCTCGGCGGCGGCACGTTCGACGGCAAAACGTATCTCGATCAGAAGACGTTCGCGCTGATGGCGTCCGACCACACCGGGAAGGATTCCGGCGTCGAACGCGACTATTTCTATTTTCCAGGCGACGGTTTTGGCATGGGCCTCGGCCTTGCGGTGCGCACCGATCCCGGCAACGCCAAGCCGCCGCCGCCGGGTTCGCTCGGCGAGCTGAAATGGGACGGCGCCAGCGGCTGCTACATGGTGATCGACCGCAAGCAGGAGATGCTGTTCGTGCTGCTCGAGCAGACCCCGACGGAACGCCAGCGCGTCCAGCGGACGCTGAAGCAGTTGGTCTATGAAGCGCTGGAGAACTGACGGCATCGCACGGCGCTGCCTCGTTCCGGCGGCGCTCGCGGTCTTCCTGACCGGCAACGCTTCGTTCGAGGTGCGGGCCGAATCCCGGCCGCCGACCGCGCCGACGTTCTCCCGCGAAGCCCTCGGCCACATCGGCGACTTCATCCGCCATGAAGTTGCGACCGCCAAAATTCCAGGCGGTGTCCTGCTGATCCAGCAGCACGGCAAGCCGGTCCATCTCGAGAGTTTCGGCAAGCGGGACCCCGAGAAGAGCTGGCCGATGACGCCGGACACGATGTTCCAGATCTATTCGATGTCGAAGGCCGTCACGTCCGTTGCCGCGATGATGCTGGTCGACGACGGCAAGCTCGGGCTCGACGATCCCGTGTCGAAATATATTCGCTCCTTTGCGGACGCGAAGGTCGGTGTCGATCTCTCCGATGAAGCGGGCAAGTATCCGCTCAAACTCGAACCGTTGAGGCGTCCGATCACGATCCGGGATTTGCTGCGGCACACCTCGGGGATCACCTACGGCTTCTTTGGCGAATCCCAGGTGAGCAAGGCCTACGCTCCTGCACTGCTGTACGCCGGTGACTTCGACAATGCCGACTTTGCCGACCGGATCGCGACGCTGCCGCTTGCCGAGCAGCCCGCCACGCGCTGGAACTACAGCCATTCGACCGACGTGCTCGGGCGCGTGGTCGAAGTGGTCTCGGGGCAGACGCTGTTTCAATTCGAAAAGCAGCGGCTGTTCGATCCGCTCGGCATGTCCGAAACCGCCTATTTCGTCGCAGACGAGGCAAAATGGCCGCGTATCGCCAAGCCGTTTCCTGCCGATCGCTTCCGGGTCGCCGGTATCCGGGATCCAACCGTGCGGGGACATTGGGAGTCCGGCGGGGCGGGGCTGGTTTCGACCGTCGCCGACTATTCGCGCTTCCTGCAGATGATGCTGAACAAGGGAACGCTCGACGGCAAGCGTTACCTCAAGCCGGAAACCGTGGCGCTGATGACATCGGACCAGATCGGGCCGGAGACCGGCATCAGGCACGATCCCTTCTATTTTCCGGGCCCGACCAGCGGCTTCGGCCTCGGCTTTGCCGTCCGCACCTCGCCGCCACCTGGGACGACGTGGCCGCTCGGCGAATATCGCTGGGACGGCGCCGGCGGCGCCTTCTACTTCGTCGATCCCGTGGACGACATGTTCGCCATCTTCATGGTGCATGCGCCGACGCAGGGCGGACGAATTCAACTGGCGTTGAAGACGTTGATGTATGAGGCTCTCGGCAAGGGCCTGCGCAGTGATTGATCAAACCACGGCATTCTTCGCAATCGTCTCGCGATAGAATGCCGCGCTCAGCTTCGGCGTGCGTCGCCGCGTTTCGAAATCGACGTGATAGATTCCAAAGCGCTGCTCGTAGCCGTCGCCCCATTCGAAATTGTCGATCAGGCTCCACAGGAAATAGCCCTGCACGGGCACGCCCTCGGCGGTCACGCGCTGCAACTGCGTCAGGTAGTTGCGCAGGTACATGACGCGGTCGAGGTCGTAGATGTTGCCGTCGGGCGCGGGCTTGTCCGTACTGGAGGTGCCGTTCTCGGTGATGTAGATCGACTTCACGTTCCACAGTTTGGCGACGTTGCGCGGCGACCAGTACATCGCTTCCGGCCCGGGCCGCAGCCAGCTCGCCTTCATGTGCGGGAACGAGGACGGGAAGGGCGCCAAGGTGTAGCCGGGTCCGTTGTCGGCGGCGATCACGTAATGGTCGGGCGTATAGACGTTCAGCCCGACGAAATCGACCGGCGTGGAAATGACGCGCAGTTCGTCGGGCGTGAATTGCGGCGCGTCCTTGCCGGCGTGCGTGAGATAGGCGTCGGTGTATTTGCCTTCCAGCATCACGGTGAGATAGCCGGCATTGAGTTCGCGCGTCGCCATCTCGGCCGCCCTGACGTTGGCGGGCGTTTCGAACGCGGGGACGCAGCTCACGGCATTCTCCGCAGGCCCGACCCGCGTGCCGGCCCGTGCGTGGGCGCGAATGGCCTGCACCGCAAGACCGTGTCCCAGGGCCACGTTGTGGCGCACCTGGTTGATGCCGGCCTGCGGCAGCTTGAGGCCGGGTGCATCGGCGCCGAGGCCGTGGCCGAGTTGCACCATCCGCGAGCACTCGTTGATCGTGAAGAAATGCTTCACGCGATCGCCGAGGCGCTGGGCGACATAACCGGAGTAATCCGCGAATGCCTTGGAGGTTTCTCGCGAGGTCCATCCGCCATGCCGGTCCTGCAGCGCCTGCGGCAGGTCCCAGTGATAGAGCGTCGCAAACGGCTCGATGCCGTTTGCCAGCAATTCGTCCAGCAGGCGGTTGTAGAAATCGAGGCCTTTCGGATTCGGTGTGCCGACACCGTCCGGAAAGACCCGCGGCCACGCGATCGAGAAGCGATAGGCCCTGGTGCCCAGCGCCTTCATCAGCTGCACGTCTTCCTTGTACCGGTGATAGTGGTCGGCCGCGATATCGCCGTTGCTCTTGTCGGAAATGGTGCCGCTGGTGTGGGTGAAGCTGTCCCAGATCGAGGGACCGCGGCCGTCCTCCTTCACCGCGCCCTCGATCTGATAGGACGAGGTCGCGGTGCCCCACAGGAATCCCTTCGGGAAGCCTGAACTGTTGCGTGCACCCGCTGCGGCATTTTCCCGGCTCGATTGTGCGAGCCCGGAGCCCGCAGGCAACACCGACATGCCCAGCGCCGACCAGCCCGCGATCCGGCCAAACTGGCGCCTGGAAAATGTCCTGAACGGCATCGTGTCACTCGCTGGAGGCGGGGGCGAAATTTGAGCAAGCCAAGGCTTGGCTTCGATGCTCCCGGCTGGAAGCGGCACACTATCGCCGCTTCGTTATTTCGGCGCAATTGTTCACACAGCGCGGTTTCGGCGGGTCGACATGGCGGCGGGGCGAGGCTAAACAGGCCGAATTGTCGATCCATTCGGGGAGCAGGACCAATCGGCGTTCGTGCGCCGCTGGCGCTTTTATCTCTTTCGCTCGTTATCATTGCTGCGGTCTGGTGGTGGCTGGCCACACCGGTGTCGCTGGCGCGCGCGCCGATCGACGGCACGACGAAGCTGGAATGCGTCTCCTATGCGCCGTTCCGCGGCGCGCAAACGCCGCATGACCCGACGCTGATCGTCGCGCCCGAGCAGATTGCCGAAGATCTGGCCGAGCTTGCCAAGATCTCCAAATGCATCCGCACCTATTCGATCGACAACGGCCTCGACAAGGTGCCGGAGCTGGCATCCAAAGTCGGCCTGAAGGTCCTGCTCGGTGTCTGGATCGGGCGTGATCGCGCCAAGAATTCGCTGTTGATCGATACGGCGGTGTCGCTGGTGCAGGATTATCCCGGCACGGTCGCGGGGCTCATCGTCGGCAGCGAGGTGCTGCTGCGCGGCGACATGACGGTCGGCGATCTTCGCGACACCATCCGTTCCGTGAAGCCGCGCGTGAAGGTTCCGGTGACCTATGCCGACGTCTGGGAGTTCTGGCTGCGCCACCGCGAAATCGGCGCCGACGTCGATTTCGTCACCATGCATTTCCTGCCCTATTGGGAGGATGTACCGCCGCGCGCCGAAGATGCGGCGGCGCATGTCGACAGCATCCGAAAACAGGTCGCAGCGGCGTTTCCCGGCAAGGAAATCCTGATCGGCGAAACCGGCTGGCCCAGCCACGGGCGGATGCGCGAGGTCGCGCTGGCGTCCCGCATCAATCAGGCGCGCTTCATTTCCGAAATTCTCGACCGGGCGCGCAAGGAAAACTACCGCGTCAATCTGTTCGAGGCCTATGACGAGCCGTGGAAGCGCCGCTGGGAAGGTACCGTCGGCGGCTACTGGGGCCTGCTCGACGGCAGCGAGCGCAAGCCGAAATATCCGGCTGGCGTTCCCATCAGCAATCATCCGCTCTGGAAGCTGCAGATGGCGGGCGGAATGGTTCTGTGTCTCTGCATCTTCGGTGCAGCGCTGCTCGCGCAGTGGCGACGGACGTCGCCGCCGCCAGCGGCATCGTGGATTGCTATTGCGATCTCGGCGACGTTCAGCGGCGTGCTGGCCGGTATCGGCGCCGAACGCGTGCTGCAGGAGAGTTACGGGCCTGGCGGCTGGCTGGTGCAGGGCGCACTGCTGGCCGCGGGCATCGTCGCGCCGCTGCTCTCGGCCCATGCGCTGATGGCCGGGCGCACGCTGCCCTCGTTCCTCGAAATATTGGGGCCGGCCAAGCTCCGCACGCCGCTGTTCATGACGAACATGCTGGGTATCGTCCTGATGGTGACGACGGTCATCGCGGCAATGATCGCGCTGACGCTGGTGTTCGACGCGCGCTGGCGAGATTTTCCGTTCGCGGTGCTGACCATGGCCGCGGTGCCGTTCTGGACGCTCGCTTTCTTCAACGGCGAGAAATCCGGTGCGCGGCCGCTCGCCGAAGCCGTGTTCGCCGGCCTGTTCGCGCTCGCCGCCGTTTACATCGTGTTCAACGAGGGCTTCCACAACTGGCAGGCGATATGGACCGGCGCGGTGTACCTGCTGTTCGGCAGCGCGCTGTGGCAGGCCCGCACGACGGCGGTCACGGAAGTTGCACCTGCCGTGGCCTCGCACGAGGCCGCGTTTGATCGCGGCACCGACGGGATGCGGCAGGCGGCGATGCGGTGAGGCTTAGCTGGCGCGGACGATCTCGCGCACGTGGCCGACCATCTCCTCGATCATGGCGGCGCTGACGTCCAGATGCGTGCAGGCGCGGATGCGTCCGTCCATCATCGCCAGCAATACGCCGCGCTTGCGCAGCGCCTCGACCATCTTGTCGCCGGAGATACCGGCGCCGTCAGGCCTGAAGAACACCAGATTGGTCTCGGGCTGCTGCACCTCGACGCCGTTGATCTGCGACAGGCCGCGCGCCAGCGCCCGCGCATTGGCGTGATCGTCGGCGAGGCGGTCGATGTGATGGTCGAGCGCGTAGACGCAGGCGGCGGCGCAGACGCCGGCCTGCCGCATCGAGCCGCCGAGCCGCTGCTTCCAGCGCCAGACGTCGTCGATGAAGGCGCGCGTTCCCGCGATGACGCCGCCGACCGGGGCGCCGAGCCCCTTGGAGAAATCGATCCAGGCTGAATCCCAGCCCGCGGCCATGTCGCTCGCCGATATGCCGGTCGCGACACAGGCATTCAGCAGCCGCGCGCCGTCCATGTGGGTGATCATGCCATTGGCTTTGGCGATCTGGACGACCTCGTCGAGTGCGGCCTTTTTCCAGATGGTGCCGCCGCCGATATTGGCGGTCTGCTCGACGCTGACGACGGTCTGCGGCGGCTGATAGCGCGAGCGCGGATGCAGCGCGGCGCGAAAGGTTTCCGGCGTGAATTGTCCGTCGTCGCCCGTCAGCGGCGTGATCTGGAAGCCGCCCAGCGCCGCATGTGCGCCGCCTTCGCGGGCGATGATGTGCGCGCTGGCATGGGCGAGGATTTCATCGCCCGGCCGGCAATGCGCCAGCGTCGCCGCGACGTTGCACATGGTGCCCGACGGCATGAACACCGCGGCTTCCTTGCCGAGCAGTTCGGCGACGCGTTCGCACAGTGTGTTCACCGTCGGATCGTCGCCGATTTGTTCGTCGCCGACCTCGGCCCCCGCCATCGCCTCGCGCATCGCGGGCGTCGGGCGCGTCTGGGTGTCCGACAACAGGTTGATGCGAACGGGATCAGCCTCGGGATCGCGCGGGGCAGGGGTGTAGTGCATCGGGAATGCTCTCTTGTAATGTGTATTTATACACTTGATCGGGATGGTTATAGTGTGTATAAATACGCATGAATTCAAAGGACATCATTTCTGCCCTGAAAGCAGATGGTTGGGTGCAGGTCGCTCAAAAAGGAAGTCATGTCCAGTTCAAACATCCAACCAAACCAGGGCGGGTGACGGTGCCGCACCCACGCAGGGACATTCCGACCGGAACGTTTCGAAGCATCGAAAAGCAAGCCGGACTGAGACTGAAATAGGCGAGATTGGGATTGGACCAGCGATCCGCCCTGCCAGAAGCAGAGGATGAATTGAAAATGCGACAGTACATCGCCTTGATCCACAAAGAGGCCGATAGCGATTACGGCGTATCGTTTCCGGATCTTCCCGGCGTGATCAGCGCCGGCAAGACGCTCGATGAGGCTCGCGATATGGGCGCCGAGGCGCTCGCGCTGCATCTGGAAGGTTTGGCCGCGGATGGAGAAGCCGCGCCAGAACCGAGTTCGCTGGAAGATGTCATGAAGGATGCGCAGAACAGAGATGGCGTTGCCGTACTCATTACGGCACCGGCTGCGGACGTGAAAAGCGTTCGCATCAATGTGACGATGCCGGCAGATGTACTGGATCAGATCGATCGCTATGCCGAGCGAGAGGGATTCACGCGGTCAGGCTTCCTTGCGCAGGCAGCGAAAAAGGCAATGGCTGTATAATCTACTCGAACAATTGTGGCCTGATGTCGAGCGCGCCGTGAATGATGGCGCGAATTTCAACGCCGTCAGGCGAGGGCGTGTAGAAGATCAGGTGTGATTGGAAGCGGAAGCGTCGATGGTTCGTCGCGAGTTCATCGACCGCCTGGCCAATGAGCGGAAAGTCGGCAAGCAAGCCGAAGGAGCGAATCAGGCCAGCATAATAAGCGTCAGCCTGATAGGAGCCGAATTTGCTTTCGGTGAAGTCGTAGATGTCGATCAGGTCGGCTCGCGCCCGTTGAGTAAGCCTGTACTCAGCCATGGCGACGGGCGGCTACTCGCTTGCGGGCGGCGGCCAGGATATCGTCGGGCGTATCATTGGCGAGGGTGTTGCAATCGGGATGATTGAACATTGCTTGATAGCGCCGGACTTGCTCATCCCGGGGTAGCGCAGCCCACGCGGCCAATTCCGCTTCGCTTGGCGTTGCCGATGGCATCACACGGGCCGGTTTGTCGGTCGTCTGCGACATATAAAAATTGTAACACGAATTCGTACCAAACAAAAAGGCCCCGGCAAAACCGGGGCCTTTGATATCTCGCAAGCGAAATCAGATCAGCGCGAATAGAATTCGACGATCAGATGCGGCTCCATCTGCACCGCGAACGGCACGTCCGACAGCGCCGGGATGCGGGTGAACTTCGCGGTCATCTTGGAGTGATCGGCTTCGATGAAATCCGGGACGTCGCGCTCGCCGAGCTGGCTGGCTTCCAGCACGGGGGTGAGCTGCTTGGAGGATTCCTTGATCTCGACGAGGTCGCCGGGCTTGAGCTTGTAGCTCGAGATGTTGACGCGGCGGCCGTTCACCTTGATGTGGCCGTGGTTGATGAACTGGCGCGCGGCGAACATGGTCGCGACGAACTTGGCGCGATAGACCACCGTATCGAGACGGCGCTCCAGGAGGCCGATCAGGTTTTCACCGGTGTCGCCCTTCATCCGGCCGGCTTCGACGTAGATGCCGTGGAACTGGCGCTCGGAAATGTTGGCGTAGTAGCCCTTGAGCTTCTGCTTGGCGCGAAGCTGGACGCCGAAGTCGGACAGCTTGCCCTTGCGGCGCTGACCGTGCTGGCCGGGGCCATATTCACGGCGGTTCACGGGGCTCTTCGGGCGGCCCCAGATGTTCTGGCCCATACGGCGATCGATCTTGTACTTCGCCTCACTGCGCTTAGTCATCGCGTCCTCTGCATAGAGTTTGAGTTTTGAGGAAACGCGCCCTCCTGTGCACCGGCGGGGCCGGGGCCGACAGGTTCGCCTCGAAAGCTCGGGGAGAACCACGGGTCGCGAAACGCAACGCGGGCCGAAAACGGCCCGCGAGCAAGCGGGTTCTTAGGGAGAAATGGCCGTCCTGTCAACGAAAGTGACGTCATTCCGGGGCGATGCGGAGCATCGAACTACGGTGCGCAATTGCGCACCTGCGGTCTGGTCCTTCGGACCATCCCGGAATGACGGCCAAATGAGCGTCAGGTAGCGACGGCGCGGACCTGTTTTGGCTCGGTTTGCTGCCGATTGGCGCGCAATTCGGTCGAAATCTCGTTGTTCAGCACCTGTTCCAGCCGGTTCAGGGCCTTGGCCATGGGGGCGGCGTCGGTCACCCGGTGGTCCCAGCGCAAGACCACGTCGATAGTCTGGTCGGGCTTTTCGACCCCGTAGCTCAGCACATAGGGCCCCGGGCTCATGGCATGGAGCTCGCCGGCGCCATAGGCGGCCACCGAGGTGACGCCAAAGCTGCCGAAATAATTGGCCCGCTGGCGGCCGAAATTGAGCCCGACGGCCCAGAACAGCCGGCGCAGCGGCAGCGGCAGGCGGGTGGTGCGCAGGATCTTGCGGAATGCCGGCACGTCGTCGATCGGCGCGTCCTTGGCGTGCCGGATCAACGCATCGACCTGAACCAGTGACATTTCGTCGGGGGAGGCCACCTTCTGCGGCAGCACGCAATCCTCGCCGTCCTCGATTCGCGCGATCGCCACCATCGCGACGCTGCGCGGCAGCTCATAGAATGCGGGCAGCGGCCATTTGACGTACAGGGTGCGCAGGATCGGCTGTTCCTTCGCCACCAGCGCAAACGCCTTGACGAAGATCGCCGCCCAGCCGGGGCATTGCGCGGCCTGGCTGCGGGCTTCCAGCAGGCTGCGGATATTGATGCTGCGGGTGAGCGAAACGAAGGGCACGCGGATCGATGCGTGCATGAGGTCGTCAACCAGGCGGCGCGGCAATGTTATTTTTCGGACCGTACCGCGCATTGCGTCACTCAGGTTCCTGCAACCGGCAAACCAGAACAGTGGCGGGCCGGCATGGCCAGCCCGTCCGAGCCCCATCTAGCACGAACCCGGCGCTTTGACGCCAGCAGGATTACCTCAAGGCGCCGGTTTGGCCAAAGGCTCGCCGGCCTTCACGACGTAAACCCCGAGCACTTTGAAGGGTTTGTCGCCGGCCTTGGCGTCGTGCACCGCGCCTTCCGGGATCTGGTAGGATTCGCCTGCCTTGATTTTCATCGGCGGCTTGCCGTCGATCAAGAGCTCCAGTTCGCCTTCGAGGACATAGCCGGTTTCGGCGCCTGGATGGGTGTGACGGCCCGCGGCCCCGCCGGCAGGAACTTCCGCGATCGCGGTGACCGTGTTGTAGCCGGCCGGGAAATCGAGCTTTTGCAGCGGCGTGCGCTTGATGCCTGATTGCTGGGCGATGGCAACACTGGCACCGGCGACAGCCACGACGGCCAGTCCGAGCAGAATTTTTCTGATCATGTTTTTTCTCCCTGTATCGCGAGCCTAGCAGCGGGAGCGCACGACTGGAAGCCGTTCAGGTCAATAGCCGGATTTGGTGGGGCGCTGCCCACCAAGTGCAGGAGGAAAATGGGTGACGTATCGCGCTGTGTTGCTTTAGGTATCGGTAAGCAGACAAGGGCAAACCAAAAACCATTGCCG
>JAQSDT010000772.1 GCA_029946075.1 bacterium
GGTTCCAGACGGTCGGATCGTCGAGACCGATCGAACCCGAAACGCCGTTGCCGAACTGCGCGGTGTACTGGATCTGGTTGACACCGGTGTCGGTGTTGTTGCCGCCGAGCAGGCTGGAGTTGATGTTGCCCGGGAAGCCGTTCCACGGCGTCGAATAGGCCGACGAGGCCTTACCGAAGGTGAAGCCGGCGAACTGGATGAAGAGATATTCGACCGCAACGTAGCCGCCGCCTGCGCTGGAGAGCAGGTTTGCGTTCACGCCGGCTGCGGTGAGAACCGACGGGTTGTTGGTGCCGCCGCCGAGATTGTTGAACTGGAAGTCGCCCTGGCCGAAGGTGCGAACCACGCCGTATTCGGTCGCGGTGCGGGTGTCGATCGAGAGCGCCATGCGCGAACGGGACACGAAGTAATCGCGGTAGCGGTTCTGCTGGCCGAGATCGCCGTTCCAGGCCGGCGCGCCGTGCGAGCCGCCGTTGAAGGTGGTGTCCGCACGCAGGTAGCCGCCGATCTTGATACAGGTATCGGTTCCGGGAATGTAGAAGAAGCCGGCGCCGTAAAGCGAACAGATCCGGACGTATTCGACTGCCTTGGCCTTGACCGGAAGGTCGGCCGCCTGGGCTCCGCTCAAAGCGAGCAAGCCTGCCGCCGAGCCGAGAATGAGTGTGCGCGCTGTAAACATCTAAGTCTCCTGAATCACGTTCCATGCAAGTGCATGCGGCACAGGTAATGCAAAATCCTTTGCACGGAATGACAAGCCCGTGAAGCCAATCCACTTCGCCGCGGGCTGTGATCTTTTCGCAACGCACCCAAGCCGCGCGTGACTCAAACCGCCTGTTTTGGCCTCGCGCCGGCGCGTTCGGTGCAAGAATATTCTCTCCGCTTTGCGGCCGCGTATTTCTACTGACGATGCTGCCATCCGGCCGCCGACGCATAACAGCACTTCCGCGCGGTCGCCCTGCCCGTACTTTACCGGACGCCGAAATGCTGTCCTACTGACGCAAACCGCCGGACCTAACTGGCGCGCAAATCCAGGGGGAAAAGACCGTCATGAAACTCGGCGCCGCCATTGCAGAAATCATGAAGCGCGAGGGGATCGAAATCCTCTGCGGTTATCCGGTCAATCACCTGATCGAATACGCCGCCAATGTCGATATCCGCCCGGTGATGGTGCGCCAGGAACGCATCGGCGTTCACATGGCCGACGCGATTTCGCGCGTCACCTCGGGCCATTCGATCGGCGCCTTCTGCATGCAGCATGGGCCCGGCGCCGAAAACGCCATGGGCGGCGTGGCGCAGTGTTACGGCGAGTCCGTTCCGGTGCTGGTGCTGCCGATGGGCTATGCGCGCCGGCTCGCCCATGTCGACCCGAACTTCAATTCCAGCCAGGCGATGAAGGCGTTTTCCAAATCGTCCGAGCCGATCAACATCGCCGCCGAAGTCTGCAACATCTTCCGCCGCGCCTTCACCAAGCTGAAGAACGGCCGCGGCGGGCCGGTCATCGTCGAAATTCCGGCCGACATGTGGAACGAGGAGGTGCCGGAACCGCTCAACTACACTCCGGTGCTGCGCACGCGCTATGGCGCCGATCCCGTGCATGTGAAGGAAGCAGCAGCCCTCCTCGTCAACGCCAAGCGAGCGGTGATCTATGCAGGCCAGGGCGTGCACTACGCCAAGGCGTGGCCGCAGCTCAAGCGCCTCGCCGAACGTCTCGCCATTCCCGTCACTACCAGCCTCGGCGGCAAGTCGTCGTTTCCGGAAACCCATCCGCTCTCGCTCGGCTCGGGCGGCCTCGCCGTGCCGCGCGCGGTGCCGAAGTTTCTCGCCGAAGCCGACGTGATCTTCGGCATCGGCTGCTCCTTCACCGAAACCTCCTTCGGCATCGCGATGCCGAAGGGCAAGACCATCATTCACTCCACGCTCGATCCCAATCATCTGAACAAGGATGTCGAGGCGAAGCTCGGGCTGGTCGGCGATGCCGGCCTCGTGCTCGACGCGCTGCTCGAAGAGATCGGCAAGACCGTCACCGCGGATCGCGATGCGACGAGTATAGCCGCCGAGATCGCGGCCTCGCACAAGGAGTGGCTGGCGAAGTGGATGCCGAAGCTCACGCACAACGACGCGCCGCTCAATCCCTATCGCGTGCTGTGGGACCTGCAGCACACCGTCGACATCAAAAACACCATCATCACCCATGACGCCGGCAGCCCGCGCGACCAGCTGTCGCCGTTCTGGAAATCGGTCGAGCCGCTGTCCTATATCGGCTGGGGCAAGACCACTCAGCTCGGCTACGGGCTGGGGCTTGCGATGGGCGCCAAGCTGGCCAGGCCCGACAAGCTCTGCATCAACGTCTGGGGTGACGCGGCGATCGGCTTCACCGGCATGGATTTCGAAACCGCGGTGCGCGAGCGGATTCCGATCATGTCGATCCTGCTCAACAATTTCTCGATGGCGATCGAACTGAAGGTGATGCCGATCTCGACCGAGAAATATCGCTCGACCGATATTTCCGGCGATTACGCCGCGATGGCGCGCGCCTTCGGCGGCTACGGCGAGCGGGTGACGAAGCCCGAAGACATCATCCCCGCCATCAAGCGCGGCATCCAGAAAACGCAGGAAGGCATCCCGGTGCTGCTGGAATTCATCACCAGCAAGGAGACCGAGGTATCGCGGCCGGGGACCTGAGCGACCGGCCCGGCCGACTCTGGTCGAAAAACACCTAGCTCGCAGCCCCGCGGGATGGAATAATCGGTTACCACATGAGCGGCCCGGACCGGCGCCGGTCGTCATTGAGCCTTGCCCTTTGGCAGCGGCAAAACGGATTGCAAATGACCGCGATTTCCGAGGACGTCGCAGCCGGGCTGAAACGCAGGATCGCTGAACTCGAACAGCAATTGCAATCCGGCGCGGCTGAGAACGCGAGGCTGCTCGATGCTACCCGCGAAGCGCAGGAACGCCAGACGGCGACATCGGACATTCTGAAGGTCATCGCCAGTTCACCAACGGACGTGCAACCGGTGTTCGACGCCATCGCGACCAGCGCCAACCGATTGATCGGCGGCTTCTCGACGGTCGTACTGCGCTATATCGGTGATGAATTGCACCTCGCGGCGTTTACAAGAACGACTGTAAAGGCGGACCAGTTTCTCAAGGACTCGTTTCCGCAACCGGTAGATCAATTCCAGCCTTTCCTGATGGTCCGGGATGGCAAGACTGCCGAGTTCACGGACACCGAAGCAGAAGGGGTTCCTCCGGTTACCAGGGATCTGGCGCGATTGCGCGGCTATCGCAGCATGCTGTTCATGCCCGTGATGAGCGCCGGCAAATCCATCGGCCTCATCAGCGTTACCCGGAAGGAGCCTGGGCGATTTGCCGACCACCACGTCCAGCTGGTCAAGACCTTTGCCGACCAGGCGGTCATCGCGATCGAGAACGTGCGGCTGTTCGATGAAGTCCAGGCCAAGACGCGCGACCTCACCGAAGCCCTCACCTACCAGACGGGCAGCGGCAACATCCTCAAGGTCATCGCGTCCTCACCGACCGTAGTCGGCCCGGTCCTCAAGGCGATCGTCGATAACGCCTGCGAGATTTGCAACGCCTATGATGCCGCCGTGGTCCTGCAGGACGGCAATGACCTTCGCTTCAGCGCGCATCACGGATCGATCCCGATCGGCCTCGAGAAATGGCCGATCAACCGCCACTGGACGGCCGGCCGCGCGTTTCTCGACAAGAAACCCGTCCACCTCCATGACCTGCTGGCCGACGAGAACGCCGACTTCTCGGATGGCCGCGACCTGTCGCGGCGCATGGGTCATCGCAGCATTCTCAGCGTACCCTTGCTGCGCGACAATGAGAGCATCGGCGCGATCGTGCTCCGCCGCACCGAGGTGCAGCCATTCAGCGACAAGCAGATCGCGCTGCTGCAGACCTTTGCCGACCAGGCCGTGATCGCGATTGAAAATGTTCGCCTGTTCGAACAGGTGGAAGAGCGCACCCGCGCGCTGTCGAAATCGCTCGATGATCTCCGCGCCGCGCAGGATCGGCTGGTGCAGACGGAAAAGCTCGCTTCGCTCGGCCAGCTCACCGCCGGCATCGCGCACGAGATCAAGAACCCGCTCAATTTCATCAACAATTTCGCCGCGCTCTCGGCAGAGTTGACCGACGAGTTGAGCGACACGCTCGCGCCCGCCGCGATCAGCGAAAAGATTCGGGGGGAAGTCGACGAACTGACCGGCCTCCTGAAGGACAACCTCGCAAAGGTGGTCCAGCACGGCAAGCGCGCCGATTCCATCGTCAAGAACATGCTGCTTCATTCGCGCGAAGGCTCCGGCGAACACAGGCCGGCCGACATCAACGCGCTGATCGACGAAAGCCTCAATCTGGCCTATCACGGCGCGCGCACCGAAAAACCCGATTTCAACGTCACGCTGCGGCGCGACTTCGACCCGGCGGCAGGGTTGATCGAGGTGTTTCCGCAGGAAATTACCCGGGTATTCCTCAATCTGGTTTCAAACGGATTCTATGCCGTGGCCAACCGCAGCCCGGAAGACGGCTACGATCCCGTCCTCATCGCAACCACGCGAAACCTCGGCGAAAGCGTCGAGATCCGCATTCGCGACAACGGCACCGGCATCCCGCCCGGGGTGAAGGACAAGATGTTCAACCCGTTTTTCACCACCAAGCCCGCCGGTGAAGGCACCGGACTCGGCCTGTCGATGAGCCACGACATCATCGTGAAACAACATAATGGCACGATCGACGTTGACACCGAGCCGGGGCAATTCACCGAATTCAGAATCGTGTTGCCCCGGACCGGCAATCATTCGAACAGGGGTCAGACGTGAACGTCCTGGTGCTTGTGATCGACGACGAGCCGGACGTCGAGGCGCTGTTCCGCCAGCAATTTCGCAAGGAATTGCGCGCCGAGCGCTTCATGATGGATTTTGCCAGTTCGGCCGCCGACGCGCTGTCGCTGATCGCGGCGACAAGGGATCGATCGCTGATCCTCATCCTCTCCGACATCAACATGCCCGGCATGACCGGGCTCGAAATGCTTCCTAAGGCAAGGGAAATCCGCCCCGACGTGCCGATCATCATGATCACCGCCTATGGCGATGCCGATACAAGGCAAAAAGCGATCGCGGGCGGCGCGACGGGTTTGCTGACAAAGCCGATCGATTTTTCACTGCTGCGCGGAGAGATCGATACGAGGCTCGTTCAGGCCGCTTGAGCCTATTCCGCCAATTCCGCCGGCGCCGAGGGACCGGCCAGCGGCCGCTCCTCCATCAGGATCATGCACAACGCCGCCGTGGCCATCAGCGCCGCCGCAGCGCCGAACACGTAGTGGAATGCCGTGATCATGTCGGCAGCCGAGATCGCGCCGACCGTGCCGCGATGCTCACCGCCGAACGTAATTTCCGTGCCCAGCGCCATCAGCAGGATCGCACTGAAGGCGGCGACCATGAACGACGACATCAGCGAGCGGAAGAAATTCATCGCCCCCGTCACCGTTCCAATCTGTGCCCGCGCCACCGAGTTCTGCAGCGACACCACGCTGACCGGGAATGTCGTGCCGAGGCCAAGCGCGAACAGCGACAGCACGACGAGCAGCCCCCATAACGGCAGCGTCGTCACCGCGAGTATGATTCCGAAGAAGGTCGCCACGCAGGTCCCGAAGATCGCGACGCGCTTGTAATGTCTGGCGCGGGCCATGGTCCGTCCCGCGAACGCCGCGCCGCAGGTCGAAACGGCGGCAAGCGGAATCAGCGCAAGGCCGGCTTCGCTGGCGCTGAGGTGATAGACCACCTCGTAATACAGCGGCAGATGCACGGTCAGCGCGGTGATGGCGCCAAGCGCGCAGCCACCGGCGGCCATCGCATACGGCACCACCGATCCGCCAAGCAGCGACAGCGGCAGGAACGGCTCGTCGGCATTGCGCGCGTGCCAGACGAAGGCGAGCGCGAGCGCAACCGAGCCGCCGATCATCGCCATGATGGTGGGCGACAGCCAGGGATAGCGATTACCGCCCCAGCTCAGCACCAGCATGAACACGACGGCGGAAGCCATCAGTAGCAGACCGCCGAGCCAGTCGACCTTGCGGCGGCGGTGGAACACCGGGATCTTTCCCATCTTCGGCAAAAGCAAAAACAGCGCGCCGACGGCCAGCGGCACGTTGATCCAGAAAATCATCGACCAGTGCAGATGTTCGGCGAACACGCCGCCGAGCACGGGTCCCATCAATCCGGCGGCCATCCAGACGCCGCTGAAATACGCCTGGTACCTGCCGCGCTCGCGCGGCGAGACGACGTCGGAGATCACGGTCTGCACGACCGGCATAATGCCGCCGCCGCCCAGCCCCTGCAGGCCGCGCGCGACGATCAGAATCGGCATGTTGGGCGCCACGGCGCACAGGACCGAGCCCGCGATGAACAGCGCCAGCGACACCGTGATCATGACGCGGCGGCCGTAAATATCGCTCAGCGTGCCGAACACCGGCGCTACCGCGGTCGAGGCCAGCAGATAGGCCGTGATCACCCAGGACAGATTGCTGACATCGTTGAACTGCCGGCCGATCGTCGGCAATGCGGTCGCCACGATGGTCTGGTCGAGCGCCGCCAGGAACATCGTCAGCAGCAGGCTCATCAGGATGGTGCGGACTTCATCCTGCGTCAGCGGCGCAGGCGGCGCGATCGGCGGCGCATCGCTGACATCGATGACCTCGGTCGTGATGCGCGAGAGCTCGCCGGCACGTTCGTCTGACAATGTATCGTGGCCGGCGGACTCGTCGCCCTGCCGTTCGTGCTTGTTCATTCGGATGTAATGTTCTTCTGCGCGGCCCAAGGCCGCCGAGATGGAATCGCTCTATCGGCTGCACTCTAGAGGGCAAATCTCGTTGCAGGCAGCACCCCCGGCGCATGGGAGCATCCCGCACAGGGACCATCGCAAGGCCGTGAACGGGACACGGCGAGGCTGCGGCGGAACCTGCCTCCGCTACGCATAGCTCAGCGACACCTCACCGGTCGGGCCGGGATGCACCATCCGCAGCCGCACGATGTATTGCCGGCCCTTGAACAGCTTGTGAACGATGGCCGCGTTCCGCTCCTTGCCGCTGTCGTCGTCAGCGGCGACGTAGCGTGGCGTACCCTCGATCACTTCGAACAATGCCAGTTTCGTGTCCGATGCCCCGTTGCTCTCGATCCGGTACTTTCGGGATGACACCGGCTCGATCAGGAAGTTGAGCTGCTTGCCAGCTGCAAGTTCGACGACGGCGGGCCGGTGCGCGTGCAATCTGTCCGGCGACTTCTTCAGCGGCGGATACCACTTACGCATCCATTTCCTGTCGGCCGCCGACAGCGTGCCGGGCGGAGTCAAATCCTGCGTCTCATATCGCTTCGGCTCGGCAATGAGACCCGCCTCGAACTCGTACTCCATGATGGAGGCCGGATCCCATTTCGATCCCTGGGTCTGCTCGGGCGACAATTTCTCCAGAATGTTGTGAAAGGTTTCGCTGCGCGTCCACTGGTTCGGTTTGCCCATCAGGCTCTTGTAGACCGCGTCCTCGTGCCACTTGATGCCCGCAAAGGGATTTTGATGCTCGTGCTCCATGCCGAGCACGTGCCCGATCTCGTGCAGCGCAGTGGAGTGTCCTTCCTCCGTCGTGAGGTCCCAGCCGTACACCGTCGTCGGCTTGGTAAGCGGCACCGTCAGCACGTCGGGACCAACCGCCGATTGTGAATCGCCGTCCATGACCGAATAGCCGATCCGGACTTCGGCTTCCCTGAGATCGCCCACTTCCTTGAACTGCAGGCCGATTCCAATCGCTTTCCACTTGGCGAAGGCCGCGCGGATCACCCGCGCCTGCCGCTTGGGAACGCGCCAGTGACCGGACTTGAAAAAGCAGTAGTGCAGAACCGTTCCGTTCAGCCATTTCGATTTCGAGATCACGATCGCACTGGCGCGGATCGGATCGGACATCACGGCCGCGCTGAGCGGCGCGATCGTGCGCGGCGGCAACGCACACAGGCGCATGCCGGATTTGGCGGGTGAACGGGGCGCGGTCTTTGCCGCGCGCTTTCCGGGACGCTTGTACGACGGCGATTTCGATCCCTTGGCGCGAGCACGCAGCATGTCGGCTCCCCCTGAAATTCGTCACCTGGAAATACGCCTGCCGATAATGCAATCCAAGGTAGCGTCCGAGGGCAACAAGATCAAGGCGGCCACACTGCACCCGAGGTGTTCGCTTTCAGGCTTTGGGGCGCTTCTTCAATCGCGCCCGCTTCGGCAACAGCGCCGGCCATTGCACGATGTGATCTTCGAGATCCTCATCGGCGATCTCGTTCTCGGTGCCCTGCACCCGGCCGCGGACGGACACGCCGGCCTCATGCACGGTGTCGGGATCGCCCGAAATCAGCGGATGCCACCAGTAGAGATCGCGCCCCTCGGCGACCAGCTTGTAGCCGCAGCTCGGCGGCAGCCAGTTCAGGGTGCGAACATTCTCCGGCGTCAGGCGGACGCAGTCCGGAACCTTGTCGGAACGGTTCGGGTAGTCCTTGCAGGCGCACGATCCCGAATCCAGCAGCTTGCAGGAGACATGGGTGAAATAGATTTTTCCGGTATCCTCGTCCTCGAGCTTTTCCAGGCAGCAGCGCGCGCAGCCGTCACACAGGCTTTCCCATTCGGCGCTGGACATCTCTTCCAACGTCTTGGTTTTCCAAAAGAATCCCTCTTGGGTCGAGGGCGGTTTGATGGGCGCGGTCATGGCCTCGGATGGCTTTTCAGTCGGGTTCGGTTGCAGCCCTTCTAGGGGGTCGGGCAACGGGGGCGCAAGCGCTGGTATTGGAGCTGCACAAAAGCCGGGGGAAGCGTTAGGGCTGACCATCAAAATGGTGAGCCGGACCATTGGTTTATGGCCCCCGCTCGGATAGAACAGCCGCGAGTCCCCGAAGCGCTCGGAGCGAGCCGTAAAAGCGCCTTGGGTTTGCCGCAACATCCAAGCAAGACGTCTCGAACGCGCCCCGTCCGGCGCGCGAACGCCTCACAGACCAAGGGCCCCGGTGCGCCAGATCGTACCATCACACTGGAAGCAGAAGATCCGGAACTTCTTTCTGGACCTCGACGCGCGTATCGACTCGACGCTGTTCTCGTCGGGCAAGGGCCTGCGCGAGCTCTACGAGCGCTATTCGACCTTCATGGACCGCTTCTATGTCGGCCGCTGGAAGCGCTGGGTGTTCATCGAGCCGCTGTCGGAAGCCGCTACCATCGGCCTCGGCGGCCTGATCCTGATGCTGGCGCTGGCGATCCCCGCGTTCCGCGAAACCTCCGATGACGACTGGCTGAAGAAGTCCGACCTCGCGGTGTCGTTCCTCGACCGCTACGGCAACCCGATCGGCAGCCGCGGCATCAAGCACAACGACTCGATCCCGCTGGAAGACTTTCCGGACAATCTGATCAAGGCAACGCTCGCGACGGAAGACCGCCGCTTCTACGACCATTTCGGCATCGACATCCCCGGCACCGCGCGCGCGCTCGTCACCAACGCGCAGGCCGGCGGCGTGCGCCAGGGCGGTTCGTCGATCACGCAGCAGCTGGCGAAGAACCTGTTCCTGAGCAACGAACGCACCATCGAGCGCAAGGTCAAGGAAGCCTTCCTCGCGGTGTGGCTGGAAACCCGCCTGACCAAGAACGAAATCCTCAAGCTGTACCTGGACCGCGCCTATATGGGCGGCGGCACGTTCGGCGTCGACGGCGCGGCGCATTTCTACTTCAACAAGTCGGCGCGCGACGTCACGCTGTCGGAATCGGCGATGCTGGCCGGCCTGTTCAAGGCGCCGACCAAATACGCCCCGCATATCAACCTGCCTGCCGCGCGTGCCCGCGCCAACGTCGTGCTCGACAACCTCGTCGATGCCGGCTTCATGACCGAGGGTCAGGTGTTCGGCGCCCGGCGCAATCCGGCGGTGGCCGTCGACCGCCGCGACGAGAACTCGCCGAACTACTACCTCGACTATGCCTTCGACGAGATGCGCAAGCTGGTCGACACGTTCCCGAAATCCTACACCGAACGCGTTTTCGTCGTGCGTACCGCAATCGACATGACCGTGCAGCGCGCCGCCGAGGAAACCGTCGAGAACCAGCTGCGCCAGTTCGGCCGCGACTATCACGCCACCCAGGCGGCGGTTGCCGTCGCCGATCTCGACGGCGGCGTGCGCGCGCTTGTCGGCGGCCGCGACTATGGCGCGAGCCAGTTCAACCGCGCGACCGACGCCTATCGCCAGCCCGGATCGTCGTTCAAGCCCTATGTCTACGCCACCGCGCTGATGAACGGCTTCAAGCCGAATTCGATCGTGGTCGACGGCCCGGTCTGCATCGGCAACTGGTGTCCGCAGAACTACAGCCATTCCTATTCCGGCCCGATGACGCTGACGCAGGCGATCACGCGCTCGGTCAACGTGATTCCGGTAAAACTCTCGATCGCGCTCGGCGGCAAGGCGCCCAACCCGGCCAAGGCCGGCCGCGTCAAGATCACCGAAGTCGCCCGCCGCATGGGTATCAAGGCGCCGCTGCCGGATACCCCGTCGATGCCGATCGGTTCGGACGAGGTGAACGTGCTCGAACACGCGGTGGCCTATGCGGCCTTCCCCAACAAGGGCAAGGCGGCGGCACCCCACGCCGTGCTCGAGGTGCGGACCGGCGCCGGCGACCTGGTGTGGCGATGGGACCGCGACGGCAAGAAGCCCGTGCAGGCCATCCCCGCCTCCGTCGCCGCCGACATGGCGGGCATGATGAGCCACGTCGTCAGCGAGGGCACAGCGCGCCGCGCCGCCATCGACGGCATCCCGACCGCCGGCAAGACCGGCACCACCAACGCCTATCGCGACGCCTGGTTCGTCGGCTACACCGGCAACTTCACCTGCGCGGTCTGGTACGGCAATGACGACTACTCGCCGACCAACCGCATGACCGGCGGCTCGCTGCCGGCGCAGACCTGGCACGACATCATGGTGGTCGCGCATCAGGGGGTCGAAGTGAAGGAAATCGCGGGCATCGGCATGGGCACGAAACTGCCGCCGGCCGCCGGCCCCGCCACTGTCGCGGCCAATGGCGCGCCGCGGGTGCTGGAGACCAAGCCGGGACCGCCGCCGGTGTTGACCAAGCGTGGCGCCGATA
>JAQSDT010000773.1:0-9355 GCA_029946075.1 bacterium
CCGAGGCCTCGTCCAACCTCGCGCGCTACGATGGCGTGCGCTACGGCCTGCGCGTGCCGGGGCGCGACATCGTCGAGATGTATGAGAGGACCCGCGCCGAAGGCTTTGGCGCCGAGGTCAAGCGCCGCATCATGATCGGCACCTATGTGCTCTCGGCCGGCTATTACGACGCCTATTATTTGCGCGCGCAAAAGGTCCGGACCCTCATCAAGAAGGACTTTGAGGATTGCTTCGCCAAAGGCGTCCACGCGATCCTGACCCCGGCCACGCCGTCGGCGGCTTTCGGTGTCGGCGAGAAGGGCGGCGCCGATCCGGTCGAAATGTATCTCAACGACATCTTCACGGTGACCGTGAACATGGCGGGCCTGCCCGGCATCGCCGTGCCCGCGGGCAAGGACGCGCAGGGACTGCCGCTCGGCCTGCAGCTCATCGGGCGTCCGTTCGACGAGGAGACGCTGTTCTCGCTCGGCGAAGTGGTCGAGCAGGCGGCCGGACGCTTCACGCCGCCGCGTTGGTGGTAGCAATGGCCGATTTCTACGCCAGCCTGTCGGACGACACGCCGGCGCCCGGCTTCGAGCCGGCGCTGGTTGCGCTGTGGTGGGCGGCGAAGGGAAATTGGGAAGGCGCGCATCAAGTCGTGCAGGTCGAGAGCGACGCCAACTCCGCCTGGGTGCACGCCTATCTGCACCGTGTCGAAGGCGATCTCGGCAATGCCGGGTACTGGTATCGCCAGGCCGGCCAGCCGGTCGCAAAGGATTCGCTGGATACCGAATGGGAGCGGATCGTGTCCGCGCTGCTCGGAGGGAAGAAAGCATGAACGCTGTCACATCGGGAAAACGGATCAAGGGCCAGACCGGCGACTGGGAAGTCGTGATCGGGATGGAGGTCCATGCCCAGGTCACCTCGAACTCAAAGCTGTTCTCGGGCGCTTCGACCGCGTTCGGCGGCGAGCCGAACAGCCACGTCTCGCTGGTGGATGCGGCGATGCCGGGCATGCTGCCCGTGATCAACCAGGAATGCGTGCGGCAGGCGGTGCTGACCGGGCTCGGCCTCAACGCCCAGATCAATCTGCGCTCGGTGTTCGACCGCAAGAACTATTTCTATCCGGACTCGCCGCAGGGCTACCAGATCAGCCAGTACAAGTCGCCGGTGGTCGGCGAGGGCGAGGTCGTGGTCGAACTCGAGGGCGGCAAGACCGCCACCATCGGCATCGAGCGGCTGCACCTGGAGCAGGACGCCGGCAAGTTGCTGCACGACCAGTCGCCGACCATGTCCTATGTCGACCTCAACCGCTGCGGCGTGGCGCTGATGGAGATCGTCTCCAAGCCCGATATCCGCGACGCCGAGCAGGCCAAGGCCTATGTGACCAAGCTGCGCTCGATCCTGCGCTATCTCGGCACCTGCGACGGCGACATGGAGAAGGGTTCGCTGCGCGCCGACGTGAACGTGTCCGTGCGCAAGCCGGGCGGGCCGCTCGGCACCCGCTGCGAGATCAAGAACATGAACTCGATCACCTTCATCGGCCAGGCGATCGAGTTTGAGGCGCGGCGCCAGATCGAAATCATCGAGGAGGGCGGCGCCATCGACCAGGAAACGCGGCTCTACGACCCCAACAAGGGCGAGACGCGGTCGATGCGTTCCAAGGAAGAAGCGCACGACTATCGCTATTTCCCCGATCCCGACCTGCTGCCGCTCGAATTCAGCCAGGCCTGGGTCGACGATCTCAAGTCGCAGCTGCCGGAACTGCCGGACCTGAAGAAGGCGCGCTTCATCGAGGGATTTGGACTGTCGCCTTACGACGCCAGCGTGCTGGTGGCCGAGCGCGAGAGCGCGGAGTTCTACGAGACCGTGCTGGCTGGCCTTGCCGACAAGGCGCGCGACGGCAAGCTCGCGGCGAACTGGGTGATCAACGAGTTGTTCGGCCGTCTCAACAAGGAAGGCCGGGATATTACGGGCTCGCCGGTCTCCGCAGGGCAGCTTGGCAGCATCGTTGACCTGATCGGCGAGGGAACGATCTCCGGAAAGATCGCCAAAGACCTGTTCGAGATCGTCTGGACGGAGGGCGGCGACCCGCGCGCGCTGGTCGAGGCGCGCGGCATGAAGCAGGTCACCGATCTCGGCGCGATCGAAAAGGTGGTCGACGACATCATCGCCGCCAATCCGGACAAGGCCGCGCAGGTCAAGGACAAGCCGCAGTCGCTCGGCTGGTTCGTCGGCCAGGTGATGAAGTCGTCCGGCGGCAAGGCCAATCCGCAAGCGGTCAACGATCTCCTCAAGGCGAAGCTCGGCATCTGAGCGTCCCGTATCGGGACGACTTTCTTCGTCGCCGTCGTCACGATCGATGCGCGTGATGGTGCGTCGATCGTCCTTCGCGATCCAAATTCGTCATCGCGTGGATCAACGGCAGTCGCGAATCGCGCGCCGCGATTCGTCCAAAAATTCGTTTTTGGCGAGCGCCGGCGAGCGGCTAACGCTGTGTCCATGAAAATTTATTTGTTGCCAAAGTTTGCGACTCAGAGTCCGCGCAGGCGACTTTTTCATGGCAACACTGAGTCCCGTACGCATCGAACGCGCATCCATCCGTATTGGCGTGAATCGAGAAAACACCTTCAGCGCTAGCGATTCCCGCAATATTGACAAATGCCGATGCCGGTCGTTGCTGCACTTTTTGCATCGGCGCGCCTGCTTGTCGTTGTGCCATCGAAGGAAGTGCTTCGCGTGCTCTCCCGTCGCTGCGTCAACACTTCCTTAAGCGGGACACTGTTTTTTTGAATGTGTTGGTGTATTCGGGATGTAGTGCATTTCGATTCCCGAGTGCACGCAGCGACTAAGTCATCTCTTAATCGGAGGGCAACATGGCCAAGAAAGCTAAGAAGGCGAAGAAGGCGAAGAGCGCAGTGAAGAAGACTGCGAAGAAGACCCGCAAGGTCGCCAAGAAGAAGAAGTAACTTCGCTTCTGAAGAATTGCCGGCGGCTTGATGCCGGCACGTCACTCGAGCCTAAGACGAAACTCTGAAGGCTCCGGTCGACGAAAGAGGGTGTCGGCGAGACATCAGGTCAAACGGCTGGATCGCATCTCGAAGGAGTTCGCTTCTTCAAGCCGATCCAGCAGAAGAAACAAGCTTTCTTCGTTCGGTGCGGATGTCCTTATGGAGATCCGCAATTTCACCGGGCCTCGTGTCCGGAGCGAAATCTGGTCCTGACGTGTTCGCCGACGCCCTCGTTCCCCGGGAAGCCAATGCTCCCGCGCCGCGCACCGGATGCCCGGCCCATCTCCCAAATCACCATTCCCGATCATCGCCGGCTGTTGCAGCCTCGATCGTTTCGGCCCGATCGGGCGCCAGCGCGTGAACGCGCGGCGGCGCGCGCCGCGCCACGAAGAATCACTGCCGGTCGTCGCGTGCCGGCCGTGCCGGAACATCGTCGGCTCATGCGCCGGCGTTTCCGCAATGGTTATCGTTCCGGCAAAGGGCACGGTAAACCGAATTTCACAGGTCGCGACTTATCGCTGTGCCGCAGGCACTTCTGCGATTCGGCGACGGCAGGCGCGGTTCCCGAATTTACATCCCGTTCATCGCGAACCTTAAACTGAACTTCAAATTTGATCGGTCATGATCATCCCAACAACAGACCGGAAAACGGCGTTGGGATACGGGGAAGTTTTTTAGTGGACAGGGGCCGCGCTCGGGGGAGGGCGGCAACGATAAAAAAGGGGAGAAGTCATGTTTCAGGGATATTTCGATCTGGAGACGGCAACGCCGGTGGAAGCCACCGCGATCCCGGACGTGCTGTTCGAGCGTGGTCTCTACTGGGCCAGCGGCCGTTCCGGCGTGGTCAACCTCGTCGCGGCCCACAAATGGTTCAACCTTGCCGCGCTGAAGGGCCGGACCGATGCGATCTCGCTCCGCCGCGAAGTCGCCGAGATGATGTCGGATGCGGAAATTGCCACCGCCCAGCGCGAAGCCCGCGCCTGGATGACCGCGCACTAAGAAAATAGCCAGGACGCCGCCGCGATCGATGTTCCCGCCGCCTGCCGGCGTTTGCGCCGGCCGGCCAGAGCGCTGTCGAGCGAAGCGGATACCGGTTCGCGCAAAGAAAACGCGTCAAAACAAGAATCCAGAGCCGGAAGATAGTTCCAGCCGAATGACGGTATATCGCGCCAGCACGGTCTGTTGCGCGGTACCGGTCCTTGGCTATTCTCGCGCCGATGTCGAAACGTCCAGGCTCTCCATCTTGGAAAGGTACTCCCGCGCTGGAACGAGCGATGGCCGCCTTGCGCATGAATCATGTTCAGGAAGCGGAGCGGCTGGCCGCCGGCGTGCTGCGGTCGAACCGCGGCGACATTCTCGCTGCCCAGATCCTCGGCCGTGCATTGTTGATACAGAACCGGGCCACCGAGGCGATCGCTCCGCTGGAGCGGGCGGTGCGCCATGCCGCCAGTGCAGAAGGCGAGATGCTGCTGGCCCTGGCATTGTCGGCCGTCGGTCGCGGCGAGGAGGCGTTCGAACTGTTGCGGCAGGCGACCGCGCGCCGCCCGCATTATCCACCTGCGTTTCTCGAATATGGCGGTCTGCTGGCCAGGAAAGGGCGGTTCGACAAAGCGGTCGCCGTGCTTGAGGAAGGATTGGCGCTGACGCCAGGTTCGATCGAACTGCGGATGGAATTGGGCTTCGTTCACCTCAAGCGCAACGATCGCGCCAAGGCGCGCGACATGATGGGGCAGGCGCTCGCGGCCGCCCCCGGACGGCCGGACATTCTGGCGGCGCTCGCCAGGATGATGGCGATGGATGGAGAATATGCTGCTGCGGCCGATGGCTTCCGGAATGCGCTCGGACAGCGGCCCGACGATGTCATGTCGAGGGTCAATCTCGGTGTTTGTCTGCTCGAAATGAACCAGCGCGAGGCCGGCGAAGCCAGTCTGCGCGCCGCGCTCCTGACGGCGCCGGGGTTGACGGGGATGGCCGTCACCACGCTCGCCGCGGCTTCGCATGGCCGCTTCTTCTTGCGTCCCAGCGCGGCTGCAAAGTTTCTGCGGGAGCCGTGAATCGCAAAACTACGCGCGAAACTGCCGCCGGTAGATGCCTGTTTCGCGATAGATCGCGCTCGATAAATCATGCGCGCGCTGCGTCTCTTCCGGCGTGAAGGCCGCGGTCTGAAGCGTCCAGCTTTCTCGCTTGACGGGCACGCATTGCGCGACTGGCGTACCCTTCGGCAGCACGCCGTTGAAATTGACATCGTGCCAACGTGCCGGGAAATGAATCCAGTTGTCGTAGTAGCGATCGCAGTCGACGAGGCCGGTCAGCGTCGTGAAGGGCAGGTCGAAACGGTTCGCGGGATGCGTGAACAGCAGCGAGTAGCCTTCGGGCGCCTGAATGGTCCAGAGATTGTTGAACTTGATGATGAAGCGGTCGTCTTCGAACAGCGGTGTACCGACGGCCTGGCTGGCGTCGTGAAACGCGATCGGCGAGCGAGAGAAATTTACCGTGCCGCCGGGCGGCAGATCGTTGTCCCAGCTGAATTCGCCGTTCTCTACCCTGACGTCGCAGATCAGCGGCAGCAGGAATCCTGCCGTCATGGCATCGATGAAGGGCGGGCACCGCTTCACGGTGTCGCCGGTCACGGCGTTGACGGGATTGTAGGCTTGCGAGGGCATCGACTTGAACCAGTCGGGGAGTCCCAGCATGGCGGGCACCGGCAGAGGCAGAATGCCTTCGAGTTCGGCCGGACAGCGAAACGTCAATGTCATCGGGTTGTCTTGTCTGGACACCACGAGTCCTCCGTGACGGTACTCATGAAGATCGCAAAGCAGGCCATCTCTGCGATAGCGGCGTCCGCGTCAGCGCACTGGTGGCGAGAATCTGTTCCGCGGGGCGTGAGTAGTTGGCGGAGCCGGAGGGATTCGAACCCTCGATAGGCCTTTACAAGCCTATAACGGTTTAGCAAACCGCCGCCTTCAGCCACTCGGCCACAGCTCCACACGCGCGGATATGCCCGACGCAGGGGCGTGCCGCAAGCGGCAGATTCGGGTTACGCCGGGGCCTTTTGGTGACGTTGTCGCCGGCGCGGACCGCAAAGCTCGTCCAGGCCTTGTTTTCGAGGATTTGCGCGCTCCGCGCCGGCGTCCGGTCGCACGCGTGGCGCACGATGCGTGCGACCGGATTCGGATGCCTGCGAGCCCGTGATCCCGCCGACATGGAGGATAGAGCCGAATCTACCAGGCTCGATTCGATCTCGCGCCAGCTGAAATCGAAGCGATGACCGTGCCCAAACACCGGGTGAGGGGCATTCGCGTGCCCAAAAAATCGCTCCGAGCCTGCAAAACAAGCATTTCTGAGATGTTGTGACAGCAAATCCGGTCGTATTTCGGCAGGGGTCCTATTTCGTCTCAGTGCGCGCACGGATCGGCACTCTATATAGGCCGGGGTTTCCGGCGCGATCCGTCCCCCCGAAGGCATGCGGCTGAAGACAGCGATCCTTTGAGGGCGACTCCAATATGCGTGCGTGACGGTTTGACGAGGATTCGGCGCCCGACCGGCTCGATTCGATGCGGAGAAGGGGCTGACAGGGGGAAAACCCGGTGCTGCGGTGCGAGCGCGGCGATTCCAACCGGCAAATGGAACTTTTCGAAAACATTATTGTAAAACAAAGACTTACGGACAAATTTCGATCGCGTTCGCGTGTTATTTGTGCAACACCATTCGGAAAAGGGGCGGAGTCAGGGCTTCCGAGGCGGTTCCTTTGTTGCGTGTGCAGAAGTCCTCGGTAATTGTGATCTCGCGACGGAGGGGGGCATCCCGAGGTCGTCCCGTTAGGTGGTTCGCTTAAGTCCCTCGCGTTGATGCGGGAGTGTCCGAAGGCGCGAAGCGACTAAGCGGGTTTCAGGGGATTAAGGGAACCAACCTTAGGGTGTTCGCACCCGGCGGATCCGGAACCTTCCCTACAGAGCAACTTGGAGGTTTAACATGAAGATGGTTAAGAGCCTTATTCTCGGCTCAGCGGCGGGTCTCATCGCCATGAGTGGAGCTCAGGCTGCCGATCTTCCCGTCAAGGCCAAAGCGGTCGAGTACGTGAGGATCTGCTCCCTGTACGGTGCTGGTTTCTTCTACATTCCTGGCACTGACACCTGCATCAAGCTGGGTGGTTATCTGCGCGTCGACACCACGCTTGGTGGTGGCAACATGTACGGCCAGGCCGCCTACAGCGGTGACTCCGGTCAGCGCAATCGTTACTGGGATACCATCAACAGCCGCTCGCGTATGGCGCTGACGATCGACACCCGCACTGCCACCGAATACGGCGTTGTCCGTACCTTCGGCCAGGGCGACTTCCAGTTCCAGAACTTCACCACTTCCAACCCGTCCGTGCTGACCGCTGCTGGCGTCAACTCGGCTCTGCTGTCGTCGGCTGGCGGCGGTTACGTTGCGGTTGAAATGGTGTTCATCCAGTTCGCTGGTTTCACCTTCGGTAAGTCTGCTTCGGCCTACGCGACGCCGTGGCATGGTTATCCAGGCAACAACAACTCGTTCTTGGTCGGCGGCCACGACACCGTGACCGGCGTCAACAACATCCAGTACACCGCGCAGTTCGGTAACGGCGTGTCGGGCACCATCGGTCTCGATGATCCGACCGTGTTCAACCGTACCGCTGTCCTGAACCTCGGCGTTGCCGGTGGTGCGACTGCGGCTGGTGCGAACTCCTACGGCGGCACGACTGCTCCCGACATCGTCGGTAACATCCGCGTCGACCAGGCTTGGGGTCTGTTCCAGATTTCGGCCGCGGCTCACCAGGTGAACGCTTCCTACAACATCCTCGGTGCTGGCGGCGTGCCGACTGCACTGTCGGAAATCTCTGGCCACCCCGAGACCAAGTGGGGCGGTTCGGTGATGGCTGCGTTGCAGATCAAGAACCTGCCGACGGGCGCTGGCGACGATTTCAAGATCGACGTCTCCTACGCCAAGGGTGACACGAAGAACGTCATCTCCACCTCGGGCGGCTCGCCGAGCTACCTGATGTACAGCGGTACGGGTCGTGCGGGTGCTTATCAGAGCATCGGCTTCGGTCAGACCTCTGACGCGGTCTTCATGCCCGTCCTCAACGGCGGCACCGGCGACATCAAGCTGGTCGAAGCATGGGGTGTCCGTGGTGCGTTCAACCACAACTGGGATCCCTACTGGTCGTCGAGCCTCTTCGGCAGCTACGCTCAGGTGAAGTACAACGGCAATGCCTTGGACATCACTTCGGCGAAGGGTCAGTGGTGCGCCAACTACAACGCTGGCAAGGCCGTGTCTGCAGACTATACCTGCAACCCGGACTACAACGTTGCCCAGGTTGGTGTTGTCACCCGCTGGACTCCCGTCAAGAACCTGACGTTCTCGGCTGAACTCGGTGCATTCTTCCTTGACCAGAAGTTCACGGGCGCTGCCACTCTGGCAGCTGCGGCTCCCAAGCCGACCACCGTGTACGAGTACAAGGACCAGAGCACTGTTTACCTGAACGTCCGCGCTCAGCGTAACTTCTGATCCCGAAAGACTTGAAACACTCGGAGAACCCCCGGCAGGCAACTGCCGGGGGTTTTTCTTTGTGTTGGGCAGATGGGCATGGATTCATCGCAGCCGCCCGCTGCGGCAAGCGTTCGCTCTGACTTTCCGCAATGACCTCGATGGATCGG
Organism: bacterium; assembly: GCA_029946075.1. Classification (GTDB taxonomy): domain Bacteria; phylum Pseudomonadota; class Alphaproteobacteria; order Rhizobiales; family Xanthobacteraceae; genus Bradyrhizobium. Next base: position 8,669 of record JAQSDT010000773.1, read on the forward strand.
ATCGGGCTTACGCGCCGGATCTGCCGAACAGGACGTGCCCCGAGCGCCACATGCGCTCGCAGGCGGCTCGGGCGAAAGCCATCCGCGCTTCGGCCTCGAACTGCGCGAACGGGGCGTGCGCCAGGATTTCCGCGATATTCTTCTTGCCGTCCGCCTGTTCCAGCAGGAGGGCCTCCGATCTCGATATCGGGATCGCGACTTCCCCCAGAGGCGAGGGCCGCGTCAAAACCAGTGAGGCGGCGTCGCCGGCCAGCCTGGTGCCGGAGCGAATGAGCGGGACATAGGAGAGATAGTCGTCATTGTCGAAACGCGTCAGGAAGCGGGCGCTTTGCGGCTTCCTGGCAATGAAGTCGTGCCTCGAGTTCAGCAGGGTCAGGTTGTCGACGACGGCCCACTGGTCGGCGGTCGGGAGCGCCAACACCCTTTCCAGCATCTCGCCGCTCAAAAATCGCTCGGCGCAGTAGGGCGCGTTGTCGTTCCAGCCGAAAAAGACGAGCCCGGCCGCCTCGACGAACTGCAGGACTTCAGGGACCGAATAGGCGCGGTCTTGCGGATGAAGCAGCATGTCGACGATTCCAGCGTCCTCGGAGAGGTCGTTGGGGAGCTTGCCGTTCGGCTCGAACAGATAGTGGTGCGGAGGAATGAACTTCAAAAGCTCGCGGGCCGTCTTCAGGCCATCGGCATCCT
>JAQSDT010000773.1:9365-11050 GCA_029946075.1 bacterium
TCCTGACCGGCCCCGAGGCGCCGCAAGATGTCCTGGACCAGATAGATGCCGGCGCGCCCGGCCGTTCCGTACAGCATGATCGCCATGCTGCCGGATGGATCGAGCACGGCTGCGAGCGCGCTCAGGCCGGCGTCCGGATCGGGAAGGTGATGAAGAACGCCGGTGCAGGCGATCAGGTCGAAGGACCGGTTCAACTGGCCGACGTCCAGCAGGCTCATTTGCCGCAGTTCGAGATTGGCGAGGCGGTGCCGGTCGCGGAGGCGGCTCGAATGGGCCAGGCTGGTCTCGGACAGGTCGATCCCGAGAACGGTGCACTCCGGATTGTTGAGGGCGATCAGCGGCGCCTGCGCGGAACCGCAACCGGCGCACAGGATGCGCAGGTTCTGCCGCGGCCGGCCTTCGGGCCACAACTGAACGCTCGCGAATTTGGGGTCGCATGTCAGCGGTCCCCACTTCCTCAGAAACGCTTCGGCATCCTCGATGGGGGGCGGATAGCTATACGCTTCGTACTGTTTCCGGACCGCTTCTGTGACCTTGTCTTCCATCGAATGACCCTAGATTGGGCGCGCCCGGCCGGCAATATTCCAAAACCGGTTCGGCGCCGCGTGAATTTGCGTACGGGCACAGACCTTGTCGGAACGGACGCGGGCAGCAAGCCTCCATCACGATTCCGGGAATGGGCCGAGCGATGCGAATATGTCCGCCGGCCCGGTGTTAGCCTCAGATGCGGGCTCCAGCGGGCGCGCCTCGCCATCAAGGTCGGGAGAATTGCATGCGCAGATTTGCGGTCAGGCTGATGGTATCCGGAATCCTTTCAGCGCTGCTGGCGACCGTGCCGTCGGTCGGCCCGGTCTATGCGGGCGGCGACCCGCCGGCCTCCGAAGCGCCGGCGCCCAAGAAGAAAAAGGGCGCGTCCTATATCGAGGAGCCGTCGTTCGTCGAGGGCTATCGCGTTGCCTATGCCACGATCTACGACCGCAATGATTTCGCTGCGGCCATCGATCAGCTCAGGGCGCTCGGCCGCGACGACAACGCCGCGGTCGCGAATCTGATCGGCTACGCCTACCGCAAGCTCGGAAACTACCAGCTCTCGCAAGTCTGGTACGAGCGGGCGCTCAGGTCCGATCCGAACCACGTCAGGACCTGGCAATATTACGGGCTCTGGCAGGTCGAGCAGGGCAACCGCGAACAGGCGCAGTATCACCTCAGCCGGATCGCCTCGCTGTGCGGGACGGGTTGCGAGGAGTATCGCTCGCTGGCAGATGCGCTGGGCCGGCAGCCGGGCACGGGCCTGGTTTACTGAGAGGCAAGGGCTTCCGAAGGCCCGCCGCCGCGTCCGCTATTCGACGCTGGCGCCGCGGTGCAGATCGGCTTCGATCTGCAGCCTGGTCCCGCCGCCGAAGCGCGCGCGGTAGACCTGCAAATTCTCCATGATCCGCTGCACGTAGTTGCGCGTCTCCGAGAACGGGATCTGTTCGACCCAGTCGACCGCGTCGACCTTGGGATCGCGCGGGTCGCCATAGCGCTCGATCCATTTTTTGACGCTGCCGCGGCCGGCATTGTAGCCGGCAAAGGTCAGGATGTAGGAGCCGCGATAGTCCTCGATCAGCCCGCCTAGTTCGGCAGCGCCCAGCATCGCGTTGTAGACCGAGTCGTTCTTCATCCGGCTGAGGTCGAAGCTGACA
>JAQSDT010000774.1 GCA_029946075.1 bacterium
GAAGCGAAGCAATCCATGCTGCGGCTCGGGGATGGATGGATTGCTTCGCTTCGCTCGCATTGACGGCTTGAGGGTTTTCTGCTTCCTCCGGCGTTCGCCAAGGCGCTAGACTGCGTCTACAACCACCAGGGAAAGACAAAATGGATTTGGGTTTGAAGGGAAGAAACGCGGTCGTGCTCGGCGGCACGCGCGGCATCGGGCGCGCGATTGCCGACACGCTGGCAAAGGAAGGCGCCGGTGTCGCCGTGTGCGCCCGCAACGCCGATCAGGTGGCGGGCACCGTGACCGAGTTGAAAGCGCTGGGCATCAAGGCCACCGGGGCTGCGGTCGACATCACCGACGGCGCGGCGCTGAAATCCTGGATCGCGGCGGCGGCGCAGGAACTGGGCAGCGTCGACATGCTGTTTTCCAATGCAGGCGCGATGGCGCAAGGCGGCGACGCCGCATCGTGGGAACAGAACTTTCGACTCGACGTGCTCGGCGCCGTCAACGCATTCGAGGCCGCGCGGCCGTTCCTCGAAGCCAGCGGCGAGAAGAGCGGCGATGCCGCCTGCGTCATTATCTCCTCAATCTCCGCGGCGCAGGCCGACACTGCCAGCTCCTACGGTCCGATCAAGGCAGCGCTGATCCACATGGCCAAGGGACTGGCGCGGCAGTACGCGGGCAAAAAGATCCGCGTCAACGTGGTGTCGCCGGGCACGGTCTATTTCAAGGGCGGCATCTGGAACATGGTCGAGCAGAATATGCCGAAGCGCTATCAGGACGCGCTCGCACGGAACCCGACCGGCCGCATGGCGACCCCGCAGGAGATCGCCAATGCCGCAGTGTTCCTGGCGAGCCCGGCGTCGTCGTTCACCACGGGATCGAACCTCGTGGTCGACGGCGCCATTTCGAACCGGGTGAATTTCTAACCTTCGGTTACATACGCTGTCGTCATCGCCGGGCTTGTCTCGGCCATCCACGTTCTCTGGGTACACGCATTAAGGACGTCATGCCCGGGACAAGCCCGGGCATGACGTCAATTACTACTTCACCGATTCCGCACCCGCCTTGCAGGCAACGGCGTCCTGGTCGCCGGTCGCGCCGCTGCAGCCGACGGCGCCGATGATCTTGCCGCCTTCGATCAGCGGGATGCCGCCGGGCGATGCAGTCGGCGGCGGCGAGTCCAGCGTGGCGATGTAATTGCCGGTCGGCGCTTGCATCGCGGTGCTGAATATCTGCGTCGGGCGCCGCAGGCGTGCCGCCGTCCGCGCCTTGTTCTGCGAAATCGTGATCGACCCCAGTTGCGTGTTGTCCATCTTGTAGAAGTAAACCAGTTCGCCATGGGGATCGACGACGGAAATGGCGAGCTTCCAATTGCGCGGAGATTTCGTCGCCTCGGCCACGATCGCCTTCACGACTTCGGCGGCGCGTTCGGCGGTGATCGTGTTGCCGTAAGCGATATCGAACGGCATCTGGTCGGGCACCGCGGCCGGGGCTGCAGGTGCCGGGGCTGCGGCGGGGGCCTGGGCATAGGTCTGGCCGCCGATGGTAACGGCTGCGCAAGTTGCGAGAGCAAACAGAACAGGACGCATGGATTCCTCCGAAGGATTTTGATTGTGTTTTGGCCGAGATGGTCTTCGGCTGGCGGACACTAGGGATTTTTCCGGTGGCCGGAAACTCAATTTAAGGGGGTATTTGGCCAGCGAGGCTACCCCGCATGCCCGGCTGGCTGGCATTGTGCAGCGCGTTTCGTCCCGCACGGCGCTGCATAACCGATAAATTTGAAGGGACCGCGCTAACGTAACCTTACGACATCAAGTGCAATCCTGATGCTTGCGTTTCTGCGGCCTGGGCGAGGCCGAAAGACGGATTGCGATCATGACGGTTGATGCAAAGACCAAGGTGCAGCGCGAGCCGCGCCGCCAGCTCAACAAACGCCCGACCTGGATGACCGTCGACGACGGCGCAACCAGGATCGATTGCTTTTTGCTGGACGTCGCACCCGGTGGCGCCCGGATCATGACCGAAGCCGCGATCGACGTGCGCGACAATTTCGAACTGGCGCTGGTACCGGAGCACGCAAGGCGTCAATCATGCGAAGTGGTTTGGCGCAGAGGCCAGACCTACGGCGTGAAATTTACCTAGATCATGATGCGATCGCATCGTGATCCCTGTCTCGTTTGGAGCTTGATCTGTTCGGAGGACCGGGCGCGCGGCGAAGATTACCGAAGTTTCACAAGCGCATACCTGACTAGCGGAATTTTTCTACTTCTCCGTTCGAACCGATTTCGATTTCGCGCCGTCGAAATTTCCGTGCGGGCCATTCCGGCTTCGCAGGGAATGGAGACCACAATGTCAACCAAACTGACGATGGCGGCCTTGTCCGCTTTCATTGCGATGGGCGCCATGGCCGCACCCGCTTCTGCCTTCTCCCCGTATTGCGATCAGGCCGTGTCGAAGCAGGCGTGCGGAAGCCACATGCAATATGTCGAATCGCTGCGCACGCGCGGCAACTTCTCGCCGACCTACATGCGCAACACCGATCCCCGCGAAAATCAGGCGATGCGTGACGCAGGTGGTGGCGGAGGCGGCGGAGGCGGTGGTGGTGGCGGCGGCGGCGGCGGCCGTTAAGCTCCCCTGACGGCAGGAATCGAGGATGACGCCGCCGGTCCAAACCGGCGGTGTCTCCCGAATCCTCAATGAAAATCCCGTGACGGCGGCAGGATACGGACGTCTCGCGGATGGCGGATTTTTTGCGCCGGGTTATCCGGGTGCTCACGGCGATCGTCGTTGAGCGGCTCGACCAGCGCCGGGCCTGCGGGCACCGGGTGTTTGCGGCTGAGTGAATCATTGGCGAGGCCGATCAGATCGTGTGAGCGATCGAACATCCGCTGCGCCACCAGATGCGTCACCCCTTCGGGGCTGCTCTGGATGTAACCCTCCACGAGGATGAGCCGCGCGCCCATCACTTCCTTGCGATACTGCTCCATCACCTTCGGCCACACCACGATATTGGCAATGCCGGTTTCGTCCTCCAGCGTCATGAAGACGACGCCCTTGGCGCTGCCCGGCCGCTGCCGCACCAGCACCACCCCGGCGCAGCTGACGCGGCGCCGGTCGTTGTTATGATTGACGTGCTTGCAGACGACGACGCGCTCCTTCGTGAATTTTTCCCGCAAGAATTCCATCGGATGCCCCTTCAGCGACAGCCGAATTGTCTGATAATCGGCGACCACCTGTTCCGGCAGCGGCATCAGCGGCAGCGGCTTGGCGTTTTCGTCGGGCTGCTCGCGCGCTGCCGCGGCCTCGAACAGCGGCAACGGCACATCGTCGGGCAGCCGCCGTACCGCCCACAGCGCCGCACGCCGATCGAGCCCGATCGAGCGGAACGCGTCGGCATCCGCCAGCAGGATCAGCACGCGTTTCGGCAAGGCGGTGTCGCGGGCGAAGTCTTCGAGCGATGTGAAGGGACGGCGCGTGCGGGCTGCGACGATGCGCTCGGCCCAGTCTTCTTTTTTCTCCGCATTGTCATTCCGGGATGGTCCGTTAGGACCAGACCCGGAATCTCGAGATTCCGGGTTCGATGCTCTCGCATCGCCCCGGAATGACGGCTGAATATGCTTCAACCGCTCCTCATCCTCATCCACCCAGCTAAATCCATCGATCTGGCGAAAGCCGAGCCGCACCGCGCAATATTTCCCGCGTCCCTCCTCCAGCGTGTTCTGCGCAAAACTGTGGGACACATCGACCTCGCGCACCTCGACGCCGTTGGTGCGGGCATCGCCGACGATCTGCGCCGGCGCGTAAAAGCCCATCGGCTGCGAATTGAGCAGGCCGCAGCAGAACGCGTCGGGGTGATAATGCTTCAACCATGACGAGATATAGACGAGCTGGGCGAAGCTGGCGGCATGGCTTTCCGGAAAACCGTAAGAGCCAAAACCCTTGATCTGCTCGAAACAGTTTTTGGCGAATTCCGGAGCGTAGCCGCGCGCGATCATGTTGCCGATCATCTTGTCTTCGAACTTGCCGATGGTACCGACATTGCGAAAGGTCGCCATCGAACGGCGCAGGCCGTTGGCTTCCTCGGACGTGAATTTCGCCGCCTCGATCGCGATCCGCATCGCCTGTTCCTGGAACAGCGGCACGCCGAGCGTCTTGTGCAGGACCTTGTAAAGCTCATCGGCTTCGCCGTACTCCGGCGAAGGCGACGGATAGCTTTCTTTCTCGACGCCGTTTCGCCGCCGCAGATAGGGATGCACCATGTCGCCCTGGATCGGGCCGGGACGCACGATCGCGACTTCAATGACGAGATCGTAAAAGGTGCGCGGCTTCAGCCGCGGCAGCATGTTCATCTGGGCGCGGCTTTCCACCTGGAACACACCGAGCGATTCACCGCGGCACAGCATGTCGTAGACGTTGGGATCGTCCTGCTCGACCGTGGCGAGTTCGTATCGCTTGCTCTTGTGGGCGTCGATCAGATCAAAACATTTGCGAATGCAGGTCAGCATACCCAGCGCCAGCACATCGACCTTCATCATGCCGAGCGCGTCGACGTCGTCCTTGTCCCATTCGACGAAGGTGCGGTCATCCATCGCCGCATTGCCGATCGGCACATAGGTGTCGAGCCGGTCCTGTGTCAGCACATAGCCGCCGACATGCTGCGAGAGGTGGCGGGGGAATTCGATCAGTTCGGTGGCGAGTTCGACCGCTAAACCGACCATGGCGTTCGCAGGATCGAGCCCGGCCTGGCGGACCTGCATCTCGTTGAGGCCCCTGCCCCAGCTTCCCCACACGGTATCGGCGAGCGCAGCCGTGACGTCCTCGGTCAGCCCCAGCGCCTTGCCGACGTCGCGGATCGCGCTGCGCGGACGATAATGGATGACGGTGGCGATGATGGCGGCACGGTGGCGACCGTAGCGGCGATAGACATATTGCATCACCTCCTCGCGCCGCGAATGCTCGAAATCGACGTCGATATCGGGCGGCTCCAGTCGCTCCCTGGAGATGAATCGCTCGAACAGCAGATCGACCTTGGTCGGATCGACCGAGGTGATGCCGAGTACGTAGCAGACCGCGGAGTTGGCCGCAGAGCCGCGGCCCTGGCACAGGATGTTCTGGCTGCGGGCGTAACGGACAATGTCGTGCACGGTGAGGAAGTAATGCGCATATTTGAGCTCGGCGATCAGCGCGAGTTCTTTCCTCAGGGTGCCACGAAGCGTGCTGCTGATCTCGCCGCCGAAATATTTGTCGACGCCGGCCCAGGTCAGGTCTTCCAGATGCTGCTGCGCGGTCTTGCCCGGCGGTACCGGCTCGTCGGGATACTGGTATTTGAGCTGATCGAGTGAAAAAGAAATGCGGGAGGCAAAACGCATGGTCTCGGCGACGGCCTGCGGGATGTCGCGAAACAACCGCGCCATTTCGTGCGCCGGCTTGAGATAGCGCTCCGCATTGGCTTGCAGGCGTTTGCCAACGGCGTCGATGGTGGTCTTTTCGCGAATGCATGTCAGTACGTCCTGCAGCGGACGGCGGGCGGGATGGTGGTACAGCACCTCATTGGTTGCGAGCAGCGGAACCTTTGCTGCGATCCCCAGACGATGCAGTCGCGTCAGCCGGCGCTTGTCGTCGCCGCGGTAAAGCAGGCTCGCCGCGAGCCAGACGCCATCGGCCCGGCTTTGCTTCAGGCGCTCCAGGATTTTCTGTGCCTTCGCCGCATCGAAGCGATGCGGCAGTGACAGGATCAGAAGCTGGCCCTCGGCGAATTCGAGGAGGTCGTCGAATGTGAGGTGACACTCGCCCTTCTCGATCCGGACGACGCCGTCGCCGCGCTTGCCGCGGGTAAGCAACTGGCACAGCCGGCCATAGGCGGCGCGGTCGCGCGGATAGACGAGAATGTCTGATGTACCGTCGATGAAGACGAGGCGCGTGCCGATCAAGAGCCTTGGCTTGTGGGTAGTTTCCGGATTTTCAAGTTCCTTCCAGGCCCGCACGACACCTGCCAGCGTGTTGTGATCGGCGATACCGATGACGGGAATGCGCAAGTCGCTGGCCTGACGGACATAGGCCCGCGGATCGGAGCCGCCGCGCAGGAACGAGAAATTGGTGGTGATGCCGATCTCGGCATAGCCTGGGATGTTCGCCGGGCCGTTCATGCGAACAACCCGTGCACGAACCATCGTGGCGGCTGCGGCTCGCCTTCCTCGTCCGCCGGTTCGCCTTCATAAAGGCCGTCGCGAAAGATCCAGAAACGCAATCCCGCCTCGTCCTCGATACGGAAATAATCCCGCGTCGGGCCATCGCCGTTTTGCTTCCACCATTCCATGGCAATGCGTTCGGGGCCCTCTACCCTCGCCACGGCATGGGTAACGCGGCGCCAGGTGAATTGATGCGGCGGGCCGTCGGGCACGGTGGCGAACGGCACATTGATCGGCTCGGGCCGCTCGAACAGCCGGAGTGGCCGCAGCGGCGGCTCGCTTTCGATCCGTTCGGGCCAGGCCGCCTGGGCAGCTACCGCGAGGTTATGCTGCGCGGACACGGCGATGACCGCACGTTCGGGAATGTGGGTATCCTCGGGTAAATGCACGACCACGCGCTTGCCCCCGATGCGCGCGGCGATGCGGTCGATCAGCGCGGACAATTCGTCATTGTCATGAATGTTGGCGTCGAGATCGCGCTGCTGCTGCACCACGATTTCGGTGCGGCTGGCGGAGAGACGAATGAGATCGAAGCCGAAGCCGGGATCGAGCGGATCGTTCAGCGCCTCTAACCGTTCGCGGAACAGGCGGTCGATCATGTCGGCCTTCGTCACGGGGCGACCAGCGTCGACCGCAATGGTGCGCACCGCGCCGTCAGTGCGGAAGAAGCTCGCCTCCAGCCGTCGCGCGCCCTTGCCCTGCCTGTCCATTGCCGTCACCAGCATGCGCGCGAGCGCGGACAGGTTCATCGCGATCACGGTGTCGGTGGCGACAGGTTCGGGAAAGCGCTTCTCCACGATGTAATCCGGCAGTGGTTTGCGCGGGCTGATCGGTGCATCGCCCTGCCCCAGCGCCTGCTCCAACAGCGCGGTGAAGCGCGCGCCGAATCGCGCCGTGATCTCGTGGCGTGCACGGGAGGCGACGTCGCCGATGGTTTTCAGGCCGGCGCGCCGCAGGCCGCCGGTAATGGCGTCACCGGCGCCGAGCCTGGAGATCGGCAGGGGCGCAACGGCCGCGGCCTCCTCGCCATCGGCGACGATCTTGCCAGAGCCCTGGCGCGTCAGCGTCCGTGCGCAGATCGCGGTTGGTGCAATCGCGGCAGAGACGGCAAAGCCGCGGCGCGTCAGTGCATTCGTCACGATCTGCAGCAGGGCACGTTCGCCGCCGAACAGATGCGCACAGCCGGTGATGTCGAGATAGAGGCCATATGGCGGATCGAGCGCCACCAGCGGCGTGAAGCGGTCGCACCAGTCGGCGATATCGTCGAGCGTCTTGCGATCGGCCACCTCGTCGGCGTCGAACACCGTCAATTCCGGACAGATGGCGCGGGCATTGGCGAGCGGCAGGCCGATTGAAAGGCCGGAGCGCACGGCAAGCTCGTCGAGCGCGTGGATCAGGATCGCGTTATGATCTTTAGCGACGACGACGGTGGGAAATTCAAGACCGGCTCCATTCCCTCCCCCCTTGTGGGGGAGGGTTAGGGAGGGGGGTGGCGGCATCGGCGGCGCTTGTGGCTTACCCCTCTCCCCCACCCTCCCCCACAAGGGGGGAGGGAGCGTACTGCCCGTGTCGCCAGAGGCGTGGCTTGAAACAATCTCAGCTTGCCCGCTGCAACCCGATAATTTTCGCTTGATGCGGTCGATGGGCAGGCGTGGCAGCCAGAGGCTGAGGATACGCCGGCGGTTCGACGAAACGGCACTCATCACATTTCCATTCCATGATCCATCGCCCCGCGGGGCCATGACGGTTACGAACGAGTTCGGCGTCGAACACCGGCGCGCCCCATGCATCGCAGTGCGAGGCCGGCGGCGAATGCGCCGCGCGCACGATCCATCGCGTCTCGGCCGTCGAGGGCCGCGGCTCCGCGGCGACGCGCAGCAGCAAAGCCGTGACGCCGGAGGCTTGCGCCGCCAGCGTGAGCTTGCGGCTGGCGACGAGATCGAGCTGCCGCGCGGGCCCCCACACTTCCAGCACGACAGCGCCGAGCGCATCGCAAGCCAGCGCGTCGGCGGCGGTGCGGAGCGCGGCGTCGGTGTCCGTGGCGCGCACGGTTACTAAAAGGCGCGGATCGAGACCCAGCTCGGCGAGCCCGCTCATCGACAGCACGCCGGATTCGATTTCGGAAAAATCCTGCCGCACCCAGACCAGCGGCCGGCGCGGCGAGATCCGTCCCGCCAGCCCCGCGATGAAACCGGTGGCCGATGCGCTCTGATGTCCTGCGGCGAACACTTCATGCACGGCGGCCACCGCAAGCCCGCCGCACAGCACCGCATCCGCCGCCGCATGGCCGAGCGCGACCTTGTGGAGATCATGCGCATCGCCGGACGTTTCGATCCGCTCGATGCTGCCGCGCAGGCTTGCAAGCGTGCGTCTGCGTTCGCCGCTCATGCGTCGTTCCCTGGAAATTCCGGGCTGCCTTGGTCTCACGGGAGAACCAGAAGCTGGCTCATTTGTTCATGATATGTTCTAATATAAAGCTAACGTCGCCGGCAGAGTCAATCGGGATTGCGACTCAGGTGATTCATAAGTGGAATCAAAGGGATTCAATGATGGACGTGCAGCGCAAGCTGGAGATCCTGGCGGATGACGCAAAATACGACGCATCCTGCGCCTCCTCCGGCACCGAGAGGCGGGATTCCAGCGACGGCAAGGGTCTCGGCTCGACCGCGCCCGGCGCCGCGACGAGTACAAGATGCATGCCTTCGTCCGCTTCCGTGAAATCGGCCGCGAACACAAAGCGCATTTCGTCGCCTGGTTCGAGCCGGAACATCACATCGTCGAACTGGCCGCGCCGTTCTTCGCACGCCGCTTCGCCGACATGCCGTGGTCGATCCTCACCCCTGATCTGTGCGCGCATTGGGATGGCCACGCCGTCTCGTTGACACCGGGCGTTGCCAAATCCGAAGCGCCGAGTTCGGACCGGTTGGAGGAAACCTGGCGGCGTTACTACGCCTCGATCTTTAACCCGGCGCGGCTGAAGGTGAAGGCGATGCAGAACGAGATGCCGAAGAAATACTGGCGGAACCTGCCGGAGGCCTCGTTGATCAAACCCCTGATCGAAACCGCCGAACGCGCCAAGAGCGCGATGACCGCGAGCGCGGCGAGCCAGCCGCACAAGCCGCAGAAACGGCGGGAGCCGGAGATCACCCGCACGCACGCCGAGGACGATATCGAAACGCTCCGCGAGGAAGCAGAAAGCTGCCGCGCCTGTCCGCTGTGGAAAGACGCCACACAAACCGTGTTCGGCGAAGGCCCGCAAAATGCGCGGATCATGCTGGTTGGCGAGCAACCCGGCGACAGGGAAGATCTCGCCGGCAAGCCGTTCGTCGGCCCGACCGGGCAAATGCTCGACCGCGCGCTGCAGGAAGCCGGCATCGACCGCAGCAAGGTCTACGTCACCAATGCGGTGAAGCATTTCAAATTCCTGCCGCGTGGAAAGATCCGCCTGCACCAGAAGCCGGACACATCGGAGATCAAGGCATGCCGGCCCTGGTACGAACGCGAACTGGCCGCGATCAGGCCGGAACTGGTGGTGGCGATGGGCGCTACCGCAGCGCAAAGCGTGTTCGGCAAGATCACGCCGGTCAACAAAACCCGCGGCCGCCTGATCGATCACAATGGCACCAGCGCGTTGGTAACGGTGCACCCGACCTATCTGCTGCGACTGCCGGATGCCCGCGCGAGGGATATGGAATACCAACGCTTCGTCGACGACCTGAAAATCGCTGCTGCCGTGCTGCAAAAATCGGCCCGCGCGGCCTGAGTTCCCGCTGCAAAATGGAACCGGTTACTCCAACCGGATATAACGAAAAAATTGACAACCCGATGCACAACCTTTAATTGTCTTAAGGCACAATCGCCTTCTCAACAGGGAATGTGGGGCGTCTGGCTCACGCCATGACGTGCCCGTCAGGTCGACGCGCTGCACGGTCCACTTCAGCCCCGGTACCGTGCGGCGCGCCGGTCCCCGTCGATCACCCCCCGCAACCACCTTGATCCGGACACCGGCAACGGTTTCGCCGCACCGCCCGTGCGATCGAGCGCTCACAGCATCCAGAACGTGATCCTCGCTGCGATGCAGCAGGATGGCTCGCGCGCCGGCAGGGGCCGCTTTGTTCCGGCGCCCCACGAATAGCGCTCACGCATGTCGGCGGTTTGGGTCTAGGCTGAGCGGGCAACTTCAAAGAATTGCGTAAGAACAATCCGGTTCAGCCGTGTCTTACAAATGCATCTTGGGGGAGCGTCATGACGTCCAGAGGGACTCTGTTCACCGGCATGTTGTTGCCGGTTCTTGCGCTATCACCCGTCCAGGCCGAAACCAAGAAGAGCACGCCGGCGCCGGCCCCCGTGGTCCGTTCGGCGCCAGCGCCCGCTCCCGTCGTAAGGGCGCCGGCTCCCGTCGTCAGAGCACCGGCCCCGGTTGTCCGGACGCCGTCTCCGGTTGTCCGGGCACCCACGCCGGCCCCCGTCGCGCGCGCGCCAGCGCCAGTGGTTCGCGCAGCGCCGGTGGTTCGTGCTCCTGCGACGACCGCCGCCAAGCCGGCGTCACCTGCCCCCGCAAAACCTGCCGCAACGGCGGCAGCCAGGCCGGCAGCAACAACAAGCGCGAGACCCGCAGCGACGACGCCGGCCAAGCCCGCCACCGTGACAACGACGGCGCCGGTATCCGCGGCGGCCGCCGCACGCGCCAGGGAGGATGCCGTCATCGCCGCCGCCCGCGCCAAGACGATCGAGAACACCCGCGCAAGGAATGCCGAAGTCGGCGCGAAGCCGGCGACG